>JAPKCR010000566.1 GCA_026421135.1 Sulfitobacter sp.
TAGCTGTGGCCCGTGACCCAACCTACATCTGCAGTGCACCAATAGACGTCGCCCTCGTGGTAATCAAAGGTGATCTCGTGGGTCATCGCAGCATAGACCAGATAGCCGCCGGTGGAATGCACAACGCCTTTGGGTTGGCCGGTCGAACCGGAGGTGTAAAGGATAAACAGCGGATCCTCGGCGTTCATCGCCTCGGGTGCGCAGGTGTCTGCGGCGTCTTTTGCAAGTGCTTTGTAATCGAAATCACGCCCTTCCGTCCAAGTCGTCTGGCCGCCAGTGCGCTTGACGACCAAGCATTTGACGCTTTCCTTGCAATGCAGCAGCGCCTGATCGGCATTGGTTTTTAGCGGCGTCGCTTTGCCACCGCGGGGGGCGTAGTCGGCGGTGATGACGACCTTAGCCTCTGACCCATTCACGCGCGAGGCCAAAGCATCAGGCGAAAAGCCGGCGAATACGATAGAGTGGATGGCCCCAATGCGGGCGCAGGCCAACATGGCATAGGCAGCTTCAGGGATCATCGGCAGATAGATGACAACCCGGTCACCTTTGCCAACACCCAAATCCCGCAGGATATTCGCCATCTTGCAGGTCTGGGCATGCAGTTCTTTATAGGTGATGTGCAGCGCGCTCTCTTCAGGGCTGTCAGGTTCCCAGATGATCGCGGTTTGGTCGCCGCGTGTCTCAAGGTGGCGGTCGATGCAGTTGGCGCTGACGTTCAATTCGCCATCGGCGAACCAATTGATCTTGACCTGTCCAAGGGTGAAATCCACATCTTTGACGGTGGTAAAGGGGGTCATCCAGTCCACGCGCTGCGCTTGCTCGCGCCAGAAACCGTCTGCATCGTCAATCGACGCTTTATACATCGCATCGTATTTGGCGGCGTTTACATGGGCACCGTCAGCCATTTCGGTGGATGGCGCATAGGTCTTGGCAGCGTTGGACATCGGTTCCTCCCTCAAGGATCTTATCAATGAATTGACCGCTCCAACCTTTTGGCTGGTCGATCCTCCCTTGCGGGATAATAACGGCAACTGAAAAGAAAGGAATAAGTATCTGTAATGGCGCGTTTTGTCTGTAAAGTTTTTTCCGGTTTCGGCGGTGGGTTGTAAAGTTTGCCAAGGGCGGCGGGATTTTTCCCGTCTTTGCCGCTGATTACATGTCAACATTTTTCAGCGGTTCTGCGAGGAGAAATTGCCGCAAAAACCCGATCTACGTCAAAGACATAGACGGATGCGAGGGAGCGGGTGTTCTGGGGTTGGCAGACCCATCATCGGCAGCTAATGTTTTGGCAAGCGGAACGCATAGGTCCGCATCAAGGGAGAGACCACATGAATAATCTATTGAACGGCGCAGCTGTCTGCGCCCTGACATTTGCATTTGCATCGCAAGCGGCCGCCACCGAATGGAACGCCTCCGTTTGGGGCAAGCGCCGCGCCTTTACTGAGCACATCGAGAAAATCGCCGAGCTGGTTTCCGAGAAGACCGGTGGTGAGTTCACCATTAACGTCAGCTATGGTGGTCTGTCCAAGAATACCGAAAACCTTGATGGTATTTCCATTGGTGCTTTCGAGATGGCACAGTTCTGCGCGGGCTACCATGCCGACAAGAACCCGTCGATCACCGTACTGGAGCTGCCTTTCCTTGGCGTGCAGACACTTGAAGAAGAAGTCGCCGTTTCCAAAGCGGTCTATGCGCACCCCGCAACAGTTGCCGATCTGGCACGCTGGAACGCAACGCTGTTGATGCCGTCCCCAATGCCACAGTATAACATCGCTGGCGTCGGCGATGGGCCTAAAACGCTTGGCGATTATGAAGGTCTGACCGTGCGCGCGACAGGTGGTATCGGCGAGGCGCTGACGCTGATCGGCGCTGTGCCAACGTCCGTAACCTCGGGCGAAGCCCGTCAGGCAATGGATTCAGGCATCGTGAAATCGATCGCATTCGCGCCACACGCGCATATGTCGTTCGGTATTATGGAAGCCGCGAAATGGTGGACAGAAAACCTGAACCCCGGCACCGTGAACTGCCCGGTAGTGGTTAACACCGATGCGCTGGACGCTTTGACAGACGCCGAGCGCGACGCTCTGTTGGGATCGGTTGACGAGTCGCTGGCCTATTACATCGACAACTACAACAACAACACCATGACCAAATGGTGGGCGTTGCTGGACGAAAAAGGCATCGAAAAGATCAGCTACAACGAAGACAACCTTGCCGCGTTTCGCGAAAAGGCTGCCGGCCCTGTAGCGGCCAAATGGATCGAAGAGAACAATGCACGCGGTTTACCTGCGCAAGATCTCTATGATCTGGTGATCACGACACTGGGTAAATAATCCCGGACACTTCAGCGGCGCGCCGCCCTTACGGGGCTGCGCGCCTTTTGCTGACTCCGAAGCGTTATTGATCGCGCTTCAATCCTTTCAAAATTGGGAGAAACGCCATGTCCATTCGTGCTGCGGTATTGACCGACGACAGCCTTCTGAGCCGTCTGGACCAGGGGCTCTATCGTCTCGAAAAGGTCTTTGGTCTCATCAGTGGACTGGCTGTATTTGCCCTTATGTTTTTGGCGGTCTATTCCGTTGGTGGCCGAAACATCTTTAATTCACCAGTACGGGGCTATGTCGATCTGATCGAAATGGCGATGC
>JAPKCR010000567.1 GCA_026421135.1 Sulfitobacter sp.
GCACAGAAGACGGGCACGTCATTTGGTGTCTTGATACCGATTTGAACGATGTTGCTACGGCTTTGGAAGCCGAACTGGGTGAATCGGAAAGCACCAAGCTGGTGTGGCGTCCGACCACCACCACCGAAATGGATCTGGAGGGCATGGAAAAGCTGATGAAGCTAATCGATGCGCTTGAAGACGACGATGATGTGCAGCGGGTTACCGCGAACTTTGAAGCCTCGGACGAGGTGATGGAGCAGCTTTAAGCCGCCCAACGTCATCGCCATTTTCGAAAAGACGCAAAAAAGCCGCCCTCCATTGCTGGGGGCGGCTTTTTTGTGACCTATCAACGTGCTGTGCCTTAGCCGAACATCCGCGACATGCTTAAGAATACGCCGTTTTTGCGGTTCTTTTCCACCTTTGTAGCGGGTTTTTGCTGGGTAATAGTTGCCAGCGCGCGTTTGACGTCGTTCAACCGGGTCAATGCCTTTGAGCCGCCGGCGCTTGCCTGAACTCCGAGAATTTTGGCCTGTGTATGAAGAGCCGCTTCAATAAGCGCCAATTCGTCTCGGCTGATTTCCAGCTTCTGTTTTTCGTCTGACATGACATCGTTCCTTACTTGCATGAGGGGCAGATAGGTCTTGTTGTTCGGTTTCGCTAGTAGTTACGTGGCAGATCACGGATTTGTTTCACCCCAGATCGAAAAAATTATCCGCCAAAGTGTCAATTTTCGCTAAGTTACCGTTTTTATTTGGGGATTTATTGGTTCATGTTAGGCAAATATTCTACTTCAGAGAGATCGAGATGAACTCTTTCCTGCCCGGATTTGCATTGAGCCTGACATTGATTTTGGCGATTGGCGCGCAAAACGCTTTTATTTTGCGACAAGGCTTGCGCAGAAACCACGTATTTTGGGTTTGTCTGACCTGTGCAGTTTCCGACGCAGTGTTGATTGCTGCGGGTGTTGCGGGTTTTGGTGCCTTAGGCCGGGCAGTGCCGTGGTTCGAACCCGTGATGCGATATGGCGGGGCGACGTTTCTGATTTGGTATGGGGTGCAGAATGCTATCTCTGCGTGGCGCGGCGGTGCTGTGCTAGAAGCCGAAGGGATCAGCACTCAGACTTTGCGCAGCACGATCTTGGTGGTATTGGCGCTGACGTGGCTGAACCCGCATGTGTACCTTGATACGGTGGTATTGCTTGGGTCGATATCCGCACAATATGACAATCGGTTGGCGTTCGGGACGGGGGCGGTTATCGGCAGTTTCGTTTTCTTCTTTAGCCTAGGCTATGGCGCACGTTTGCTAAGCCCGCTTTTTAGCAACCCTCGCAGTTGGCAGATCCTTGATGGGTTGATTGCCCTAACCATGTGGGCGATCGCGGCGAAGCTACTATTGATGTGACCTTGTGATCACCGCCCCCCTTTCAGGAATGTACAACGCATGAGCACCACACACCCCCAACGCCCTGTCGCCGGCATCTTTTGGATGATTGTCACGGGGCTGCTATTCATTTGCGTTACGGCGCTGGTGAAATACATGGGGCCAAGGCTGCCCTCAGCAGAGGCGGCATTCATCAGATACGGTTTTGGGTTGGTTTTTTTGCTGCCAGCGATCGGGGCCTTGCGTGCCGCGCATTTGACCCGGCGACAATGGGCCTTGTTCAGTCTGCGAGGTGGGTTGCATGGCATTGGTGTCATCTTGTGGTTCTATGCGATGACCCGCATTTCCATCGCCGAAGTCACCGCGATGAATTATTTGGCACCCATCTACGTGACCATTGGCGCTGCGCTGTTTCTGGGTGAGACTCTGGCATTGCGCCGGATGGTTGCTGTTGCGCTTGGCTTGCTGGGGGCAGTGATTATCTTGCGACCGGGATTTCGTGAACTTGCCAGCGGACACTACGCGATGCTGATTGCCGCCGTCGTCTTTGGTGGGGCCTATTTGCTGGCCAAGGTCTTGGCAGATGAGGTTAAGCCGTCGGTGGTCGTGGCGATGATGTCGCTGTTTGTGACGCTGATGCTGGCCCCCTTTGCGTTGCCCGTGTGGATCGCCCCGACGTTTGAAGAATTGGGCATCCTTGCCGCCGTCGCCTGCTTTGCCACGGCGGGGCACTATACTATGACGCTGGCCTTTGCTGCGGCTCCGCTGACTGTCACGCAACCGGTCACGTTCTTGCAACTGGTCTGGGCGACGGCGCTTGGGGCTGTGGTATTTGCTGAGCCGCTGGATATCTGGGTGATTTTCGGGGGCTTTGTGATCTTGGCGTCGGTGACTTTTATCACTTGGCGCGAGGCGATGCTGAACCGGCAGATCACCCCCGCCAGCCCCGCAACCAAGCTTTAGCCAACTAGATCGCTCGGCAGAGCTATGCCGAATGCATGGCGTAAATTGCACGGGTTATTGACTCGCGGGTCAATAACCCTAAATCATGGCCGATAACCCGGAATCGTCGAGGACCGACAATGCCCAAACTTGGAATGGAACCGATCCGGCGTGATGCGCTGGTCAAGGCGACGATTGCCGAAATCGGTGCCGCGCAGTCGTTAGACGTTACTGTGGACCAGATCGCGCGCCGCGCGGGCATGTCAAAGGCGTTGGCCCACCACTATTTTGGCGGCAAAGATCAAATCTTTCTGGCTGCGATGCGCTATATCTTGTCGGAG
>JAPKCR010000033.1 GCA_026421135.1 Sulfitobacter sp.
GAGAAAATTCGCGCGGACGTGGTCAATGCCTATGAGATGTTAGGCCAGGGCGGTGCAGAGACCCAGATGGGCGATGCGTTGCGTTGGCTGGACGGTGTCGCGGACAGGGCCGAAGGCGCGCTGGAGGCCCCGATGGCAGCGCTAGCACGTGCCATGGTCGAACTGGATGACGCGATGGAGGGAGTGGTTGCGGCGATCGACACCATGTCATTCAATCCGATCGAGCTGGAAGAAACCGAAGAACGCCTGTTCGCAATCCGTGGCTTGGCCCGCAAGCACGAGGTTCAGCCGGATGATCTGGCGGGTTTTGCTGATACATTGCGCGCCAAGCTGGATGCCTTGGACGCAGGAGAGGCAGCGCAGGCGGGGCTGGAAAAGGCCGTCCGCGATGCACAAGCCGCCTATGATGCGGCGGCAGATGCGCTGTCTGCGGCGCGATCCAAGGCGGCCGGCAAGCTGGACAAGGCCGTGGGCGGTGAACTTGCCCCGCTCAAGATGGAACGCGCCGTGTTCCAGACCCAGATCGGCCCGGAAACCGCTGGCCCCGACGGGCGCGATGCTGTGTCATTCACCGTCGCCACCAACCCCGGCGCGCCTGCTGGTCCCTTGGGAAAAATCGCATCAGGTGGTGAGCTTAGCCGGTTCCTGCTGGCGCTCAAAGTCGTGTTGACCAAAGGCCAAAGCGGGCTGACGATGATTTTTGACGAAATCGACCGTGGCGTTGGGGGTGCAACTGCTGATGCCGTCGGGCGCAGGCTTGCCGCGCTATCGCAGGGTGAACAGGTGTTGGTCGTGACCCATTCTCCCCAGGTTGCGGCCCTGGGCGCACATCACTGGCGCGTGTCTAAGGCCGTACAAAAGGGCATGACCCTTTCCACCGTTACCCCCCTGTCAGATGCGGAACGGGTGGACGAAGTGGCCCGCATGTTGTCTGGCGACACTATCACAGACGCTGCACGAGCGGCTGCGCGCGAACTTTTGGGCGATCAATTCGCAGAGTAATCCAGCGGCAGCTGTTGCGGGGGTTTTCCTAAGGGCAACTGTGTCTTAGACAGGATGTACCCTTGATCAAAAGCAGTCGTGCCCGTGAATCCGCGCCCTTATCTGACCCAGCAATATGATATCGCCTGCGCCAAGGCACGATCCGGCTGGAGTGTGTTGCGCGAAAAAGGGCCGGGCAAGGTCACATTCTGGTTCATCGCTTTGGTCGTGGGTATTGCTGCCGGCTTTGCAGCGCTGTTTTTTCGCAAGGGTATCAACCTGATACAGGCGTCTCTTTATGGGACAGAAGACGTAGAGCACCTGCACAGCTTTATCGGCAGTCTTGAATGGTATTGGGTGATCCTGATCCCGACCCTTGGCGGTTTTGTGGTTGGGTTGATCCTGCATATCTTTACCCGTGATGCCCGTGTGCGCAGTGTCGGGGATGTGATCTTGGGCGCTGCCATGCACGAGGGCAGGGTCGAGACCCGCGCAGGTCTTGCATCTGCTTTGGCGTCTCTGATCACGCTCAGCACGGGGGGGTCTTCGGGTCGCGAAGGGCCGGTTGTTCACCTTGCCGGGGTGATTTCCACATTGGTTAGCCGCAGGATCAATGCCAGCGGGATCACAGGTCGTGATCTGCTGGGCTGCGCTGTGGCGGCGGGCGTGTCGGCCAGCTTTAACGCACCTATCGCTGGGGCGCTTTTCGCGCTTGAGGTCGTACTGCGGCATTTCGCGGTCCATGCGTTTGCGCCCATCGTCATTGCGTCCGCTGCAGGAACGGTCATCAACCGTCTTGAATTCGGGGGCCTGACCGAATTCGTCCTGCCGACGGTCGGTGACGTGGCCTTTTATGCGGAATTGCCTGCCTTTTTGTTGCTGGGTCTGACCTGCGGTCTGGTCGCTGTCATTCTGATGCGCAGTATTTTTTGGGCCGAGGATTTCGGCAACCTTATCCAAGCCAAATCGAAACTGCCCCGCTATCTACGCCCCGCTGTCGCAGGGGCGATGTTGGGGTGTATCGCCTTGTGGTTCCCTCACATCATCGGCGTCGGATACGAGACCACGACACGGGCGTTGGCTGGCAGCATGGTGCTGAACGAAGCAATCGTTTTTGCCGCGCTAAAGATCGTGGCGGTGTCGATTACGTTGGGTGGCCGGATGGGCGGCGGGGTGTTTTCACCGTCTTTGATGCTGGGGGCGCTGACGGGGCTGGCCTTTGGGCTGATTGCCACCAGCGTGTTCCCGAATGTGTCTGGCGTTACGTCACTGTATGCCTTGGCAGGGATGGGGGCCGTCGCCGCAGCCGTTCTGGGCGCGCCGATTTCCACCACCTTGATTGTGTTTGAGCTGACAGGTGATTGGCAGACCGGCCTTGCTGTTATGGTGGCGGTCAGCATGTCTACGGCCCTCGCATCGCGCATCGTCGACCGCAGCTTTTTCCTGTCCCAGATGGAAAGGCGCGGCGTGCATCTGGCGGCGGGGCCACAGGCCTATTTGCTGGCGATGTTCATGGTTGCCCGGATTATGCGCCCACGCGATGACCCCCGTGCCGCTGACGAAGATGTCTGCTGGGAGCTTATCGGCGAGGGGACATACATTGACGGCACCGCTACGCTTGAGGTCGCGATGCCGATATTCGACCAGTCCGGCGCGGCCTTCATTCCGGTTGTGACCCTCAAACCGGATTCGCCACCCGAACTGCTTGGCGCATTGTTTCATGTGGATTCGCTGAAAGCCTATAATCGGGCTTTGGCCGAAACCGCAGCAGAAGAACATTCCTGATACCCAAAACTGATTGTGCAGCTTTGCGAGACAATAATATGGCTCCCCGGCCATTGTGCCTGCGGTGGCCCGAACCAATTGATATTTGGCGACAATAGATCCTAACGCTAAAATTCACGCTTATGATTTCTAAAGCCACTTTTCAAAAGGGGCCTTATTTATACTTGGCTTGGTTTTACGCCCGTGATTGCGCTTTTCGGATTGGCCGGACTTTTTGACGACGGGGATGACGACACCGATACGCAAAACACAAACCCAGATGACGCGGACCCGATCATAAACACTGAGACGGGTACCGATGGTCCTGACCTTTTAAACGGTACGGGTTCGATGGACGATCTGGACGGGCTTAGAGGCGACGATACGATTAACGGTTTCGGCAACGACGACCATTTGTCCGGCGGCGCGGGCGCTGACAGCACTTCTGCCGGTGGCGGTAAAAACCTCGCCTTTGGTGATGGCGGTGCCAACACGCTGAACGCAGGCCCCGGCAACGATACGCTTGATGGGGGCGAATGCCCTGACCAGTTGGCTGGCAACAAGGGCGACGATGTCATTTCTGGCGGCTTGGGCAATGATGCGATCTTTGGGGTCCGCACCGCTGTAAACGGCACGGACAGTGAAATCGTTGTAGATGGAAATGTGGTTGTGATCTTGCAAAACCCCAATGCCGCCGCCCTGAGCGCCGACACAAGTTGGTTGCTGAACGTGTAACCGTCTAGATCTGTTCGACGGTGACTTCGGGCAGATTGTAAAAGGCCAGATGCCCTTTGATCTCAGCGACTTGGTCGCTGGGATTTTCGTATGACCAAGCAACATTATGCAACGTCCGGCTTTTGGTGACGACCGAGTAATAGGTCGCATCACCCTTGTGCGGGCAATGGGTCGTCTTGTCGGTCTTGTCCAGAAACGCCATGGCAATGTCGGCGTGCGGGATATAGATCACCGCGCCAAGGTCACCCTCGCGCAGTTCCAGCGCATTCTTGGTCTCTGCCAGAACCGCACCACCTGCGCGGACTGTCCATGTACCATCCGCTTTTATAATCTTGATATGGTCATGCATCTCGGACCGCCCTCCCTTAAACTACTGTAATAATCGGCGCTCAGATCGGGGCCGTCGCCGCATCCAACCATAGTTTCGCATCAGGCGATAGCCGGGGGCCAATCTTTTCCGCAACTTCGCGGTGGTAGACATTCAGCCAGTCGCGCGCATCATCCTCCAGCATGTCCGCGATGACCAAGCGCGTGTCGATTGGTGCAAAGCTGAGGGTTTCCCAATTCAGCATTTTTCGGTGCGCATCACCGCCCGGCAGATCAGGGGCAGGGCGCACGACCAGCAGGTTCTCCAACCGGATGCCAAAGGCCCCCTCGCGGTAATATCCCGGCTCGTTGCTCAGGATCATGCCGGGCATCAGCGGCACAGTGCTGATCTTGCTCAGGCGTTGTGGCCCTTCGTGTACGCTTAGATAGGCGCCGACGCCGTGGCCTAGGCCATGGTCAAAATCCTGTCCAGCCATCCACAGCGGCAACCGGCCAACCGCCTCAATATCGCGTCCAGCCAGACCCTGCGGCCAGCGCAGGCGGCTCATCGCGATCATGCCCATCAGGACACGGGTAAAGGCCTGCCTTGCCTCCAACGGCGGGGTACCAATGGCGATCGTGCGAGTGATGTCGGTTGTGCCGTCAAGATATTGCCCGCCTGAATCCAGCACCAACAGTTGACCTTCCTCAAGCGTGCTGTCGGTTTCCTCGGTCACGCGGTAATGCATGATCGCGCCGTTCGGGCCGGTGCCTGCGATGGTTTCAAAGCTGATGTCTTGCAAGGCGTTGTCGCGGCGACGTGATTCCTCAAGCCGGCGCACGACCTGAGCTTCGGTCACCTTGCCAGGGGCTTGGGCGTCCAGCCACGCCAGCAATTCAATCAAGGCCGCCCCGTCGCGCAAATGCGCAGCGGCTGATCCTGCGACCTCGGCCTCGTTCTTGCAGGCCTTTGGCAAGGCGCAGGGGTCATCACCCCATGACGCACGATCACCGACCGCATCTGCCACAGCAACCGGAACAGTGGTTTTATCCAGCCGGACCGGACCGGCGAGGGTGCCAAGATACTCAATCAAGGCATCCGGGGAATGAACTGTAACGCTATCGCCCAGATGATCCGTTAAATTGGCCACTTTCTGAGATGCGACAAACAAATCAACCGCCGCCGACCCGTGCAGAACGACAAAGCCATGCACGACGGGATTGCGCGCAATATCTGCACCGCGCACGTTCAACAACCAACACAGACTGTCGGGCAGGGTAATAACCGCGGCCGCTTCGCCCTTTTTGCGAAGCTCCTCGCCCAGACGGGCGCATTTGTCAGCATGCGATTCCCCGGCAAATTCCAACGGATGTACCTTGGCGGGAAACATCGGCGGGGCAGGCTGATCGGCCCAAATACGGTCCACCAAATTGGCACAGCGCCGCATCTCGATCCCGCTGCCCTTTAATTCGGTCTCAAGCTTTTCAATTTGCCCCACTGCGTGCAACCAAGGGTCAAAACCGACAATCCCGCCATCGGGCAACTCCGTGCGCAACCAGTCGGCCAAGGACACCTCTGGCCAAGGGACTGGGGTGTAAACATCGGCCACCTGCGCCTTAACTTGCGTCCGGTATCGCCCGTCAATAAATACGCCTGCCACATCCAACAAAGCGGCACAAAAACCGGCGGATCCGGTAAACCCCGTCAGCCAGCTTAGGCGCTCGTCATGGGGTGCTACGTATTCGCCCTGATGGGCATCCGCCCGTGGAACCAAAAAACCGTCCAGACCGTCGGCCTTTAATTCAGCACGCAGCGCTTCCAATCTAGGCGGCCCCTGTTCAGGCCTCGATGTCACCTCAAACGATTGAAACATGACGCAAGTCCCTCTTCATTTTGCCAGATAAATTCCCCGCGAAGCGTTTCACCGCGTTAGCTTGCGCGGCGGATGCCCATGACGCGCGCCCGTGCGCGGGGATCGGTATCAAACAGCGCCGCCAGCTGTTCGGTCATTGCACCGGCCAGCTGATCGACATCTGTAATCGTAACCGCGCGGTCGTAATATCGCGTCACGTCATGGCCAATCCCGATCGCCAAAAGCTCAACCGCTTTGCGTTTTTCGACCATGGCGATCACATCACGCAGGTGTTTTTCGAGATAGTTGGCGGGGTTGACCGACAGCGTGCTGTCATCGACAGGCGCACCGTCACTGATCACCATCAGAATCTTGCGTGACTCGTGGCGGGCAACCATCCGGCGGTGCGCCCATTCGAGTGCCTCGCCGTCGATGTTTTCCTTCAGCAAGCCTTCCTTCATCATCAAACCCAAGTTTGGCCGCGTGCGCCGCCAGGGGGCATCGGCGGATTTATAGATGATATGGCGCAGATCATTCAGGCGTCCGGGTTGCACGGGGCGGCCTTCGTTCAGCCACGTCTCACGGGCTTGGCCACCCTTCCAAGCGCGGGTGGTGAATCCCAAGATCTCGACCTTGACGTTGCAGCGTTCCAGTGTGCGCGCCAGAACATCCGCGCAAATCGCAGCGATCGAGATCGGACGCCCCCGCATTGAGCCTGAGTTATCCAAAAGCAGCGTCACGCAGGTGTCACGGAATTCGGTGTCTTTTTCCATCTTGAACGACAGCGGCGTGGTCGGGTTTGCCACGATCCGCGCCAGACGACCCGCGTCCAGCGTGCCTTCTTCCAGATCAAATTCCCACGACCGGTTCTGCTGGGCTTGCAAGCGGCGCTGCAGCTTGTTGGCAAGGCGGCTTACAGCCCCCTTAAGCGGTTCCAGCTGCTGATCCAGATAGGCGCGCAGGCGTTCCAATTCGGCGGGTTCAGCCAGATCTTCGGCACCGATCACCTCGTCATTGTCGGTTCGGTAAACCAGATAATTCGGGTCAGCATCCGAGGCTTGCGGCGGGGCGGGTGGCTCCATCGGGGCGTCGCCATCGGGCATCTCGGCCTCTTCGCCAAGTTCCTGATCGGCCATGTCGTCCATCGACACTTGCGCTTGGGATTCGTCTTGCTGTTGGTCCTGCGATTGCTCGGGCGAGGCTTCTGCCTGCTCGTCGTCGTCTTCATCCTGACCAGTGCTATCGGGGTCTTGCTCTTCTTCAGTACCTTCTTCTTCGGCGCTGTCTTGGTCGTCGTCCGACTGGTCAGGGTCGTCGCCCAGCTGGTCGCCATAACCCAGATCAACGATCATTTTGCGGGCAAACCGTGCAAACGCGGCTTGATCGTCCAATGTGTCATTCAAGGTCTCGAGCGTGCCACCGGCCTGTTCTTCGATATAGCCGCGCCATAGGTCCATCGCGTTGGACGCACCAGGCGGCAAATCGCGGCCCGTCGCCAAATGGCGCACAAGGTATCCCGCAGCGGTGGACAGGGGCACATCGCTGGGCTGTTTGGCCTGATCATAGCCCTTGCGCAGGGCATCATGTTTGATTTTGGCGTCGATGTTTCCGGCGGTACCGGGCATGTCGCGTGCGCCCACGGCCTCGCAACGGGCGGTTTCCATCGCCTCGTACAGTTCGCGGGCCATGTCACCGTTCGGCAGATACTTTGAATGGGTCTGACCGTTGTGATAGCGCCGGTTCAACGCCAGTGCGTCCGCTGTGCCACGGGCCAGCAACACTTCGTCGCGGGTCATCCGGCGGCTGACCTGCGGCAAGCGCATCGCGTCGCCCGAGATGCCCGACGGATCGACCGAATAGCTGACGGTCAGATCAGGGTCATGGGACATGACCTTGGTCGCTTCGGCCAGCGCCTTTTTAAATGCGTCTGCGGGATTGTCTGATGGTTTGCTCATTTCAAATCTCGCGTCTCAGGATGTTTACTTGCAAAACTCTCGCAGGTTTGTGTCAGTGTTTCAAATACCTTGCGAGACTGGTTGTCGTTGGCATAGATCACGGCTTCGGCCAAAAGCGCCATTGCGCTGCGTTGGTCTTGGATCGCCCGGTCAATCTCGGTCACGCGGGTAGGGGCCAGTCTGACGGCAACAGCACGAAATGCGTTCGAACGTTTAACATTATCTGCAGAGCTGTCCAAAAATGGTGACCACTTGGCGTAGTCGTTGAACCCCAACCAGAAGGCAGCGCACTGTGCGGCAGGATAGATTGCCGCGTCATCATCGGCTTGCGCGCCGCTGCTAGCCAGCAGGGCGGCACAAACGCCGATGATTGATGCGCCTTTACCCAAGGCTCACGCTGGCCGCTGACTCCGGCAATTCTTCGTCGAACAGACGCTGATAGAACTCGGCAACCGTCTGGCGCTCAAGCTCGTCACATTTGTTCAGGAAGGACAGGCGGAAGGCATAGCCGACATTGCGGAAAATCTCGGCGTTTTGGGCCCATGCGATGACAGTCCGCGGGGACATGACGGTCGATAGATCGCCATTCATAAAGGCAGTGCGCGTGAGGTCAGCAACGGTAACCATTTGCTTGATCGTCTTGCGGCCTTTGTCGGTGTTGTAATGCGGGTTCTTGGACAGAACGATCTGGGTTTCGGCCTCGATCGACAGATAGTTCAGCGTGGCGACCAGTGACCAACGGTCCATCTGACCTTGGTTGATCTGTTGAGTGCCGTGGTACAGACCCGTTGTATCGCCCAAGCCAACGGTGTTGGCGGTGGCGAAAATGCGGAAATAGCGGTGCGGTTCGATCACCTTGTTTTGGTCCAGCAACGTCAGCTTGCCGTCCACTTCCAGCACGCGCTGGATCACGAACATCACGTCGGCGCGGCCTGCGTCATATTCGTCGAATACAATCGCAGTCGGGTTGCGCAGTGCCCAAGGCAGGATGCCCTCTTGGAAAGTAGTGACCTGTTTGCCATCCACCAGTTTGATCGCGTCTTTACCGATCAGGTCGATCCGGCTGATGTGGCTGTCAAGGTTGACGCGCACACAGGGCCAGTTCAGCAGGCTTGCCACCTGTTCAATGTGGGTGGATTTACCCGTCCCGTGATAGCCCTGGATCATGACGCGGCGGTTGTGGCTAAAGCCAGCAAGAATAGCCATCGTGGTGTCAGGGTCGAACTTATAGGTGCTATCCAGATCCGGTACGCGGCTTGTGCGGTCCTCAAACCCATGCACGATCATGTCTGTGTCGATGCCAAAGACTTCGCGAACGGAGATCTCTTTGGTGGGTTTTGCGTTAAGATCCAATGAGGTCTCGGCCATTCTGTGCGTCCTTCATAATCATGCGCGCCTGTAGGTCAGGGCGGTTTCGTTAGGCAACATATCTTTCTTAGGCCTGAGGGAAAGGGCCAATTCGTATCTGCGGCAATGACGCAATGTCGCGTCTGCGCAAACCGGTGCGGTCGTCTGCACCCCCAGTTGTCGTCCGCGCGCTGTGGCTCATGCCCAGCCGATGCGCGCGGGTCGTTGCCTACTTGTCTTTAAAGTGGCGGCTAGCCTTGATCTGGTCCCAGGCCCAGACAACCTCTTGCAACTGTTCTTCCTGGCTGCGGTCGCCGCCATTCATGTCAGGGTGCAAGACCTTGATCAGCGCCTTGTACGCTTTGCGCACTTCGGGCTTGGTCCAGTTGTCCTTGGCCTCAAGAATCTCGATTGCGCGGCGTTCGGTGGGCGGCAGACGACGCCCCGCTGCCGGGCCTTTGCCCGGATTTTGGGTCGCGTTTTTGCCCAGCACCTGGTGGGGGTCTTCGATGCCCAAACGGGCCCACGCCCGCGCTTCGGGGTCCCCCAGCGGTTTGGTTGCGCGCTCCCAGACTTTGTCCTTGGACATTTGGGCATTCAATTCGGCCTCGGTGGTCCCGTCAAAGAAATTCCACTTGAGGTTATATTCGCGCACGTGCTGCTGGCAGAACCAGAAATAGTCATCCAGCACATCTGGGGCCTTGGGCGCGCGGTACTTACCGGGCTCTTTGCATCCCTCGTGGGAACACAACCGCTGTGATGTCTCGGATGCACCGGACATACCCCTGCGGCCACGGGGGTTTTTCTTTTTGGAAGACGACACGGACATGTCGAATCCAAAGGGATCAGGCTTGGGCATGATATGGACCTTTCCGACTCAGGACGATCACTCTAAAGATTGCAGCGCCAGATTGAAGGGGGCTTTGCGAAAAAATGTCAGTAACTCAAGAAATTGCCGACCGTTTGGAAGCCGCCTTTGCGCCATCCGAACTGAGCGTGGTGGATGATAGCGAAAGCCATAGGGGGCATTGGGGCTTTCATGAGGGGGGCGAAAGCCACTTTAACG
>JAPKCR010000568.1 GCA_026421135.1 Sulfitobacter sp.
TGCACCGCCGCAGGGCTGCTAAGAGCCATAAGTTGAAACTTGCGACGGTGAAATAAATGGCTCCGTTTCAAGACTGTTCACACACTTAACTGCTTTGAACGTTCTTGAGCGCCATTGCCTTAGATGTTTGACTTGGCCATTCTTCCAACAAGAACATCTTCGTTCAGGAAGGTCTAAGAATGCGAAGCACAAAGACAATTCATGTCGTGTCATGCCACGCGGAGGGTGAAGTCGGAGATGTCATTGTTGGGGGGGTGGCTCCGCCTCCCGGTGATACTTTGTGGGAGCAGCGCAATTGGATTGCCAAAGACCAAACGCTTCGAAATTTTGTTTTAAATGAACCGAGGGGTGGGGTTTTTCGCCACGTGAATCTGCTGGTGCCGCCCAAACATCCCGACGCCCAGATGGGTTGGATTATCATGGAGCCAGAAGACACCCCGCCGATGTCAGGCTCAAATTCTATCTGCGTAGCTACAGTGTTGCTGGACAGTGGGATCATCCCAATGACCGAACCCATCACCGAGATGGTTCTGGAGGCCCCAGGTGGCATTATTCGGGTCCGGGCAAACTGTCTTGATGGTAAGGCAAAAAGCATAACTGTTCAAAATCTACCGTCGTTTGTGGGTGAAATTGGCGCTGTGATTGAAGTTCCTGATTTTGGGCCACTCAACGTCGATACTGCTTATGGTGGCGATAGTTTTGTTGTAGTGGACGCGCAATCTTTGGGTTTCGAACTGGACGCCTCGGAGGCAGGGCAGCTTGCAGAGCTTGGCGTGCGCATTACGAATGCAGCCAATGGGCAGCTACGCTTTCATCATCCTGAAAATGCTGAATGGAACCATTTTTCCTTTTGTCTATTTGCGGGGCCCTTGGAACGAAAAGGTAGCCATCTGACAACAACGGCAGCAGTTTCAATCCAGCCCGGTAAAGTTGATCGTTCACCAACAGGGACGGCGGCATCGGCTCGCATGGCCCTCTTACATGCATCAGGGCAGATGGCAGTAGGCGAAACCCTTACTGTGCGCTCAATTATTGGCTCCGAGTTTCACGGAAAGATCGTGGACACGACAACGGTTGGGGATAAACCAGCAATCGTTCCGGAGATCACAGGGCGAGCATGGATTACTGGCTCACACCAACACATGCTCGATCCTGATGATCCTTGGCCTGAGGGCTATCGATTGTCCGATACGTGGCCATCATACTAATCCCTCGTGTCATAATGTCAGGACGAAGGCAGGCTTTAGATTCACTTTTGGAACAGAAGCTTTGTCCGCTGAATGGCGCTTCATCCAACAAATTGCTGCGGTAAGCATTAATGGCCGCTCTGACAGGCGGCGTCACAGAATAGATCTGTCTGGCTAAGGGCAGGTTTCGGCCAGAACCGTCGAATTTCTTTGGGTGGGGCTGCCGTTTCACGAAGCAGTGCGGGTCTGGGCTTCATTGTCATCTACTCTACTTTTGGGAACGCTCGAGCCCTCCGAATGATGGCAATGGCGGGCAATGTTCGGGACACGTCGGCGTGTTCAAGGCCCGGTGTCGCCATCTGTCTCGATCTTCAATGGCTCGCCACAATGCTTGCAGTGAATTGCATCCGGTTCGTGCCGGTTCAGGCCACATTCCGGGCATTTATACTTGATCTTAGTTGGCTGGAAAATGGTTCGGGCCAATTGCAAGAAAAGCGCCACGCCTACGACCATGATGAAAACTGACAACAGCTTCCCGCCAGTCGTCGTCATTGTGATATCGCCGAAGCCCGTCGTTGTCAGTGTCGCCCCCGTGAAATAGAGCGCGTCGACATAACCGGCGATGCCAGCCTCTTCATCGAAGGCCAGAACGAAGACAAGCGACGTGGTCACGAAGATGAAGACGAACAGGTTGACTGCGGCGAGGATCGCGTCTTCGTGACGGCGAAAGAACAGGCTCTCGCGCCGGAGATCACGGAGCAGATGATAGGAGTGTATCAATCGCAATCCGCGCAGCACACGTAGAAAGGCGAGGTTTCCAGTCAGAAGCGGCGCAAGCAGCACCGACGCCACGACGAGCAGATCCACCAGAGTGTAGATGCGGGTCAGCTCTCGGCGCGGGTTATCTGAAACCCATAGTCGGGCCACAAGGTCCAACAGAATGAGCAGACCGAGCAAGAAGTTCAACGCGGCCGTGGCCGGCGTCGCTGGCAGCGCCGCGGTCGCAATAAAGTAAACGATGGTCAGCGCATCGAAGAAGATCAGTCCATAGCGAAACCGCCGGGCACTTTGACTTTGTCCGGTGTAGAGCAACCTGATCGTTCGGTGCAGTTCTTCCATGTGCGCAACATGCCACAGGTTTTCGCCTGGGACCATGCGCCAAATCCATGGCGTGCTTGCCGACAAACTCGAGCGCTCGCATTGGGATCATCCGGCGTCGTCAAGGTCTTGCGCCCGCAGCGAACTGCAGGTTTGACGGGCCGCACTGCGGCGACATAAGTTGGTGGCGGCCGGCGGCTTAGGCCCGTTAATTTTCAATGTGTGTGGCGGATTTGCTGAAAAGCCGTGGCCCTTTTACGGCGCATGAAGACATGCGCCCTTCAGACCTTTCCGAATTTCGCACGCAAGATCTTCCAATGTGGTGACACGGATGTAGTCTCGCTCAA
>JAPKCR010000569.1 GCA_026421135.1 Sulfitobacter sp.
GGCATTGGCTCAGGGAATTTTACACAATGAAGACGCAGGAATATATGGAAGTTGGCTTCATAACCTCAAGCGGCAAGATAGGGCAGGGGGGCGTTTAACGCTACGCGCGCCAAGCCGGTTTCATGGCGCTTATGTACAGAGCCATTTGATGGACCGCTTGCTGGCCGCGCTTCAAGCCGTCGACAGCGATGTATCAGATGTGGTGGTCACTGTTTGAAGCGGTGCAGCTTGTAGGGCTGGAATGCCCATGGAACCACTCTTACCTTTGATAGAATATACTTTTAACCTGAAGTTGTGGCGACGTTTACGCACAACTGAAACTGTATAACTTCGTATTAAATTTAAGTATTTAGCCGATACTGCACTTTCAAAATGCAGTATCCATAAGTCCAAGAGTTCCACTGACAGCGAAAGATCTGCATGAAGGCCTTTGATTTTGACCATTATCTAATTGATGCTTACGAGCGTTTTTCTCGTTCCTTTAGCGCAAATCGTGCTCTGGATCTTAAAACAGAAATAGATGCTCAGTACGATGCTGGGAAGTTTTGGCCGGACGCACTTCTATCGGTCAACCCGCGACTTTTGGCAGGGCCAAGTGTCGATGAACTGGTTACGTCTGGGGACCTTGATAGCGGAACGGGGCAGGTGTTTCGTTTTGGGTCGACAGGGCTTCGCTTCCACTGAAGTGGTCCCACTTATTCGGACAGTTTTACGGCTTAGCTAAGATGTAATCTGGTTGGTTTCATGCCGCCTTTTGGTTTCTTTCTTCGTCGAAGAATGCGTCGTCGGGGGATCGTTTGTCGAGAGCCATGTGGGGCCGTTCAGAGTTGTAGAACCCGACCCAGTCCTTGATCACGCGTTTCGCTTGGAACCCGTCCTGCAATTCATGCAGATAGACGGCTTCCTGTTTGAGAGATCGCCACAGCCTTTCGATGAAGATGTTGTCCAGATATCGGCCCCGCCCATCCATGGATATTTTTACATCTGCCTCGGTCAAAGTGGTGATCCAAGCCGCACCCGTAAACTGCGAGCCCTGGTCTGTGTTCATAATCTCTGGCGTGCCGTATTTGGCGATGGCCTCATTCAAGGCCTCGACACAAAAGCTTCCGTCCAGCGTGTTCGACAGCCGCCACGCCAACACCTTTCGCGTTGCCCAATCCATGATAACCACCAGATAGAGGAACCCGCGCCGCACCGGGATGTAGGTAATGTCACTACACCAGACGTGGTTTGCGCGTGTGATTGGCAGCTTTCTTAGCAAGTAAGGATAGATTGGGTGCTGGGGATGCTTCTTGCTGGTGTTTGGGCCCTTGTAGATCGCCTGCAAGCCCATGATCCCCATCAAACGGCGCACACGGTGGCGGCCCGCATGAAACCCATTCCTGAGCAAGTAAGCCGCAATCTGGCGGCTCCCAAAGAACGGATATTTCGTGAACACACGGTCAATCTCAGTCATCAGCTTCAGGGTTTCGTCATCCATGCCGATGGGCGTGTAATACAATGATGATCGGCTGATCTTCAGCAGTTTGCATTGTTTGGTCAGGCTCAAATCTGTGCAGTCCCGGTTGATCATTTCTCTGCGTTCGCTCGGGCTCATCGCTTCAGCCCTTGTGACAAAAAATCATTTTCGACCGCCAACTTTCCGATCTTGGCATGAAGCTCTTTGACTTCGGCTTCATTGTCCTCAGCTTTTCGGACCTTGTCGGAAAACACACCGGTCAGGCCGTCAATCGCCTGCCGCTTCCACGTCGTCACCTGCGTTGGATGGACCTTATGCTTGGCCGCAATCTCTTGCGCCGTCTTGTCGCCACGCAGCGCTTCAAGCGCAACAGTAGCCTTAAACTTGTCCGAAAAACTGCGTCTCTTTGTCATTTGTGTATCCTGTCTTCAAGGTTGGATACATCTTAGCACGCTGTCCAGTTTTGCCGGACCACTTCAGAAGATCGATGTGGCTATCTGTTTCAAGTTCATTTTTGATGGTCCTTGTGTTTATCGAGTGTGCCAAACAAGTTTTCATGGAAAACCGACTATTCGAAGTAGATCGTAGCCGTTTCATTACAAGATAGCCCCCCTCGACAACCACTTTCCCAACAGTGGGGCGGAAGTATGACAGAATGGCACATATGAAGCCAAGAAGAACAGTGAAGACTTCAAAAGGAGAAATTTGATAAGACGAATTATGATTATCAGCAGGTTGGTAGATTTTGGCTCTTTCCGGACCTTCTCCGCACCGCAGGATGTGCCAAAACTCAACCGTTCCTGTCAGCGGCGAAATCGACCGTTTCTGGAACGCTTTGTGCTGTGCTACCCTGTAAAGCCCTTTGCGCGGGCTTCTTCAATTGTAGGCAACTGATTTCCGCCATGATGTTGTTTGGCGTATTGAGTAGCTCTCACAATAATTCTGTTATCGGCATCGGGGTCTGACCATGCCTCAAACAGGCTGGACGCTACGGTGTTTGCGGTTTCGGGTGGGTCGCCGTGATTTTCTAAGGCTTCAAGGTAGTAGTACGCGCGGACAAAGGTTTTGCCTCGTTCCACGTTGCCATTCAGGTCTTTTTGAGTCGCCGTAGGCCCGGTGGAAAAAGGCTGTGTTATCGTTCTGAATGTTGCAGTCAGAATCAAGTACACCA
>JAPKCR010000570.1 GCA_026421135.1 Sulfitobacter sp.
GGATCGGGTCGGTTGTTGGGGGCGTTGGCGTTTGACCAAACAGATGATCCGCCAGCGCATCAGGGTCTGCGAAATCCAGCAAATCGGTTTGGTCCGGTGCAATCGCGTTTGCCAACTCAAGCTGCGGATCAAGGGCGTCACGTTCGGTCTTGGGACCCAGCAGAACATCGACACGGGAAAACCCACTTGCGAGTGCTGCCAGCATTTCTGCATGGCCAAAGCCTGACAGGGCGCTGATCTCCATCGGGATCACATGCGCAGGCAGGCCTCGTCCAAAGCGGGCGGCAAGACGTATCATTTCAGCGCCATGGTCGTCATGCACAAGCAGCGCCGCATTTTCACCACCCGACGCGCGATAGGTGCGGGCCAACGCACTAATCCTGCGGAACATGTGGTCAGGCCCCGGCATGTCATAGCTAATGGCACCCGAAGGGCATACCGCTGCACAGGCACCGCATCCGGCACAGATCATCGGGTCCACGGTGACGGTTTCACCTGCAGAAAGGATCGCACCTGTGGGGCAAACGTTCAGACAATTAGAACAGGCCGGCTTTTCTGCGCGCGAATGGGCACACAGGGACGGCTCCATCCGGACATACAGCGGCTTTTCAAAGGTTCCTACCATCTGGCTGGCCGCAAAGATGGCGTCGGCGACGGCCGGTTGGCTGCCGGGATCGGCGCGCAGATAACCGTCGCGTTTTTCGGGCGCAGGGAACATCGGCTGGCCACCTGTCAGATCAAGAATGATGTCGCAGTGAGACAGGGCCCCGTCTTGCGGGGCAGTTAGGGCAGGGGTGCCGCGGCCTCCGGCCAAGCTCTGCTGGAAGTCGTCGATGCGCACCTCGAACTGGCCCAAGGTGCCGCTGGCAATGCTCAGGGCGCCGATTACGATGTCATAGGCCGGCGTGGGTAAGAAATCGCTACCAGGTGCAAGCAGCACAGTCACCGCCAGTGTATCAGACAGCTTTTCCGCGGCGGCGATGGCTGCGGCTTCGTCTCCAAGGATCAGACACGTGCCTTCAGTGATGATGTCCAACGACTTGGGTGACGGTGGGGCCAGCATTGCGTCGGCAATCAGGGCAGCCATTTTTGGGGTGCGCGTTTCGTTATCATCGGACCATCCAGCGCGGTCACGGATATCGACGCAGATCGGTTCGGATGCGTCCAGTTCCTCGGCAAGGGCGGTAAAGCGGTGCGCCTCTTGTGCGCAGGCAATCACGACATCCCCTGCGGTGATGGCTTTGGCTGCAATTTCAATCTGAGTGGTACACAGGCTTGTATGGCACCCCGAACACGCCGTCCCGGTCAATTCGCCCAAGGCTTTGAAGTCGACCTGTTGTGAGCCAAGGCAATCACAAACCAACAATGTCTTTGTCATGATATCCCTTTTTGCTGAACGCGGATCGCACGTCAGGTAGTCAGGAAATCGCCGGACAGTAAACCGCTAATCGGGATCACAAGGGCCGATCATCATGTTGCACACGCAGCAATTTTTCGGCGAAATTATCTTGTCGGGCAGTCATTTAGCCTAGAACATCAACAAACCTTACCGCATTTCGATGCTGCACCGCAGAATAACATTCGTGTGAGTCAAATAGTCGAAAAAACCTTTGTCGTTTGCGGCGTTTTGCGTCACGATACAGACAGCAAGTCGAGGGGATTTAGTTGCCGCGTAGCTATCCAAATTCAGTGACCATTCCGATCGGTGTTGTCGTAAGGCGCACACCGGGTGTGACGCGTTGGGCTAAATACGCGTGGGCTGTTACCGATATTCTGCCAGGCGCGTCCGAGGCGGATTGGAAGGTTTTGCGCACCGAGGGCGACGTTACAGAATACCACGCGGCAACACTTCCGCTGACGCTTTATGTATCTGACGCCGAGGCTTATGCGCACGAGTTGCAAGCGCGGGTCCCGTCGATTTACACCGTTTTGCGGCCTAACGAACAAAGCGGGGTACTGCCGTGGTCCGTCGCCCTTGTGACAGTTTCGCCTTATGAGGCGCAGGATTATTGCGATTCAGCTGAAGAGTTGGTCGAGAAATTGCCAATGCCGCATGGACTATTGGCATGGGTAGTTGAGTTCGTGGAAAAGCATTACGAAGAAGAAGCCTTTGTGAAACGTCGCCGCAAGAATGCTCGGGTTGATCAGGCAGAGGATGGCGTGGGCGATGCGCGAATTCGTCAGGCCACCGATGTTTACCGCGCACCGCGCCGCCGCGAGGTGATTAATTGAGTACAACACTTTCATCATGGTCGCGCAGACGTGCCGCTGTCGCCGCAGAGGCTGCAACCCTCAAGCGCGAGGCCGAAGACGCAGTTGTTGCAGAGCAGCAGGCGGAACTGGCCGAAAAGTCCGAAGCCGAGATTCTAGAGGAGTTGGGCCTGCCGGATCCCGATGCTCTGGTTATGGGCGATGACTTTAAGGCGTTTATGGTTAAGACCGTACCGCAATATCTGCGCAAGCGGGCTTTGCGGTCATTATGGCGCAGCAACCCTGTGTTGGCCTGCGTTGACGGGCTGAACGACTATGACGATGATTATCTGACCGGCAGCACAGGGCAGGGGCCGATCAAAACCAGCTATCAGGTCGGCAAGGGTATGTTGGCGCACTTGCTTGAAATGGAA
>JAPKCR010000034.1 GCA_026421135.1 Sulfitobacter sp.
TTAAAGGGAACCTAGGAACAAGAGCAATATTATTGCGGAGGGTTCCAAAATGCTTGTGTCTCAAATCCTGAAAACCAAGGCGGATGACAGTGTCACCACGGTCATGCCTGACATGCTGATCGCGGAAGCCGCCAAGATGCTGTCGGACAAGCGAATTGGTACGTTGGTGATCTCGACCGATGGCAAAACGCCTGACGGCATTTTATCCGAGCGCGATATTGTACGGGAGCTGGGGCGTCAGGGCAGCTCATGTCTGGAAATGACAGTCGAGAGCTTGATGACGCGCAAGTTGGTGACGTGCACCAAGAACGAGCGAGCGGACGCCATCCTCAACACAATGACCGAGGGGCGTTTCCGGCACATGCCTGTGCTGGAAGACGGTGTCTTGATCGGGTTGATTTCACTTGGCGATGTGGTCAAGTCCCGCCTGATGGAACTGTCGATGGAGAAAGATGCCCTTGAAGGCATGATCATGGGGCACTAGCCACAACATCCCCCGACCATTTACCCAAACTAGGCCGTTGCGTTTCAGGCGCTTAAATGTTTGCCTGCCGCAAATTTTACGACACAAACTGACTGGATTACCTTATGCGCGTTGGCCTGTATCCCGGCACCTTTGACCCGATCACTTTGGGTCACCTTGATATCATCCGTCGTGCCGCGACATTGGTCGATAAGTTGGTGATCGGCGTCGCGATCAACCGCGACAAGGGTCCCTTATTCGAGTTGGAAAAGCGTGTGGCGCTGATCACTTCGGAATGTGCCGCTCTCTCTAAAGAAACAGGCACCGAAATCGTCGTGCATCCGTTCGAGAACCTGCTGATCGATTGCGCCCGTGATGTTGGCGCACAGATGATCATTCGCGGACTGCGCGCCGTCGCTGATTTTGAATATGAATATCAGATGGTTGGGATGAACCGGAAGCTGGATGACAGCATCGAAACGGTGTTTCTGATGGCCGAGGCCGAACATCAGGCGATTGCAAGCAAGCTGGTCAAGGAAATTGCCCGGCTTGGCGGAGACGTCAGTAAATTCGTGACGCCCGCCGTCAATGCCGAGCTAAAGCAACGCTTTTCCGCAGCGTAGTCGCTTTATCGTGGCTTAAAGGAATTTCGCGATAACGCGGGATGTATCAAGCATCCGGTTCGAAAAGCCCCATTCATTGTCGTACCACGCCAAAACGCGCAACTGGGTGCCATTTTGAACCGATGTCTGATCCGTTGCCACGACGCAGGAATGGCTGTCGTGGTTCAGGTCGATCGACACCAGCGGTTTGTCGACCATGCCCATAATGCCCTTCAGCGGGCCTTCGGATGCGTTGCGCAGGACTTTGTTCACTTCTTCCGCAGTTACCTTGCGCGATACTTCGATCACCAGATCAACGCAGGACACATTTGGAGTAGGTACGCGGATCGCGGTCCCGCCGATCAGACCGTCAAGTTCTGGCAATACTTTGCCCAACGTCTTGGCCGCGCCGGTGGTTGTGGGGATCATCGACATTGACGCAGCACGCGCGCGATACAAATCGCTATGGGCCGTATCATGGGTGGGCTGGTCGCCGGTAAACGCGTGGATCGTCGTCATGTGACCGTGCACAATACCAAACGCGTTGTTCAGTGTTTTGGTCAGCGGAGCCATGCAGTTGGTGGTGCAGGATGCATTGCTCATTATCGTGTCATCGGCATCAATAATGTCGTGGTTTACGCCGTAAACAATCGTTTTCATGGCGTCTTTGCCTGGGGCCGAAATCAGGACACGCTTTGATCCGTTCTCAAGGTGCTTGGCAGCGCCGTCGCGGGATACGAAGATACCGGTACATTCGAGCGTGATATCCACATCGCTCCACGGCAGGGCGGCAGGGTCTCTTTCGGCTGTGACTCGGATCGGTCCTTGGCCCACGTCCATCGTGCCGTCGCCCAAGGTGACCGGACGACCATAACGACCATGTACGGAATCGAATTCGAACAGATGTGCGTTTGTCTCGAGCGGTGCCAGATCATTGATCGCGACCACCTGCAGGTCATCGCCGCCTTCTTCCATCAAAGCGCGCAGTACATTGCGGCCAATGCGGCCAAAGCCATTGATTGCGAGTTTCGTAGCCATTGGGGCGTCCTCCTGGATGTGATAGCGCTAACATCGGCATTGAACAGCAAAAGTCAACCGATAGGCATGCAATCAGGGACAGGAATTCAGAAAATTAGGGCAAATACGGGACGCAAGTTTCCGATCAACGCCAGAACGCGACCCATTCCAGAAGGTCCAAAAACTTTTTCATCAGGAAAATCAGGTGTTCATTGCCAAACATCACGGTGTCCACAATCAACCCGCCGACCAGCAGGCCGCCCAATACCAAAGCAATAGGGGTGTTCATCGTTCAGCTTCCTTGCCGTACTTGGGACTGCCCTGATATGACAGGGCAGCGCCTTTGCCGCAAGTGTCAGCCCAGTTTCCCCATCGCAACGGCAACATCTGCCATGCGCACGGAAAAACCCCATTCATTATCGTACCACGCAAGCACACGGACCATTCGGTTGGCGACAACCATGGTTTGATCCGGTGCAAAGATTGAACTTTCTTCGGTGTGGTTAAAGTCTATCGAGACTTTCTTTTCAGGGTCATATCCCAAGACGCCCTTCATCGGCCCTTCGGCGGCGGCGCGCATGGCGGCGTTGACTTCGTCTACCGTGACATCGCGTGAGGCACGGAAGGTCAGGTCAACCGCGCTGACGTTCGGGGTTGGTACGCGCATCGCGGTGCCGTCCAGCTTGCCTTTCAATGCGGGCAGAACCAAGCCCAACGCGGCGGCAGCGCCGGTCGACGTAGGGATCAGTGCCATGGCAGCCGAGCGGGCGCGGTACAGGTCGTCATGGCGGCGGTCCAGCGTGGGTTGGTCACCGGTATAGCTGTGGATCGTGGTCATGATGCCATATTCGATGCCAAAGGAATCCTGCAAGACCTTGGCCAGAGGTGCCAGGCAGTTGGTGGTGCACGACCCGTTCGAAATCATTGTGTCCGACACCTGCAATTCATGGTCGTTTACACCATAAACAATTGTACGATCTACGTTCTTTCCGGGCGCTGACAGCAGCACACGTTTAGCACCACGTTCCAGATGCACGTTTGCTTTCTTGCCGTCATTGAACTTGCCGGTGCATTCCAGAACGACATCGCAGCCGTCCCAGTTCAGCTCGTTCATGTTGTACGTCGACATGACTTCCATCGGACCGTGGCCCAGATCCAGCGTGCCGTTGCCAACTTTCACCTCGTTTGGAAAACGCCCATGGACGGAATCGTATTTGAGCAGATGCGCTGCAGTCTCAAGCGGGCCCGTGGCATTGATGCGGACCACTTCGATGTCATCGCGACCCGAAGATGCGATATGCGACAGTGTGCAACGGCCAATCCGGCCAAATCCGTTAATACCAACTTTGATCGTCATGGGGGCGTCCTTTGGAAAATTGGGTGACGTTAGGCGCTCTATAGCGGCAGGGTATGTGTGACTGAAAGAGTAAAAGCGAAGAATTTCCGTATGTTAGCGTTAACCAGCGATGTTAGCGGTAAATGTCGCAGGGTGTTTGCCTTCGTGGATTGCTGAGTTAAGTTCATTCCTAACTGAATTGGAGAATTTTGATGAGTGGTTTACTGGCGCTGTTGGATGATGTCGCGGCGATTGCCAAGGTGGCAGCGGCAAGTGTGGATGATGTGTTCGGTCAGGCAGCCAAGGCCAGTGCCAAAGCGGCAGGCGCGGTGATTGACGACGCCGCCGTCACGCCCAAGTATGTACACGGCTTTGAGGCCAAGCGCGAATTGCCGATCATCTGGCGGATCACCAAGGGATCATTAAAGAACAAGTTGTTGTATTTGCTGCCTGCAGGGCTGCTGTTGTCCAATTTTGCGCCTTGGGCGATTGCGCCGTTATTGATGTTGGGCGGTGCATACTTGTGTTTTGAGGGGGCCGAAAAAGTCGCCCATTCTTTGGGCATTGGCGGGGCAGGGCACGACGAATACCCCGGCAAGGCCGAAACAATAGAAGACCCGGCCCATCTGGAAGAACAAAAGGCCCAAGGGGCCATCAAGACCGATTTCATTCTGTCTGCCGAGATCATGACGATCATCCTGTCCAACCTTGCTGTATCGAATTTCTGGATGGAAGCGGCTGCACTGGCTGCAGCGGCGGTGATGATCACTGTCGCCGTCTATGGATCGGTTGCATTGATCGTAAAGGCCGATGATGTGGGGCTGTTCATGGCCAAAAATGGCAACTTTGGTGTGACGCGTGTCACCGGACGCGCGATTGTGCGTGGCATGCCCCGGTTCTTGACGACCCTTACCATTGTCGGCACTGCTGCAATGCTTTGGGTCGGGGGTTCTATCATCATCCACGGCATGGAGGAGTTGGGCTTTGGCACATTGGGCCATTTGATCCATGACGCGGCCGCGTATGTGGGCCACCTTGTGCCCGCCACCTACACTGGGGCCGTCGAATGGACCACCAAGGCAGCAATTGACGGTGTGTTCGGACTGGCCCTTGGCCTGATCCTGATCCCCATCGGCGAAAAGATCATTACCCCGCTGTGGCGCGCGGTTTTCAGCCGCAAAAAGAAAGACCCGCAAGCTGTCTGATTTGACGGCAGTCTGAAACGCAAAAGGGGGCCATCGCGGCCCCCTTTTTTATTGTCTGAACGGTGGGCTGGTTTACAGCAGCGCCTTGGCTTTGTCCGCCACGTTCTGCGGCGTGATGCCGAACTTTTCAAACAGCTCTTCCGCCGGAGCAGACGCACCGAAACGGTCCATGCCGACGAAATCGGCTTTGTTCCATTTGCCGCGTTCGCCCGTCAGCCATTGATCCCAACCTTGACGCACGGCAGCCTCGACGCCAACACGAACAGGGCCTGCAGGCAGAACCTTGCGGCGGTATGCTTCGTCTTGCTCGGCGAACAGCTCCATACAAGGCATGGACACAACGCGGGTACCGATGCCTTTCTCTTGTAGGATATCACGTGCTTTCAAGGCGATCTCGACCTCGGAGCCGGTGGCGATCAGGATGACCTGACGTTTGCCTTCCGCATCGGCCAGTACATACGCACCTTGTTCCGTCATGTTCTTGTTCTTGTGCTCAAGACGGACAGTGGGCAGGCCCTGACGGGTCAGCGATAGCACCGATGGCGTGTCCTTCGATGTCAGCGCAATTTCCCAGGCTTCGGCCGTCTCGACGGTATCGGCGGGGCGGAACACATAGGTGTTTGGTGTCGCGCGGCTGATCGCCAGGTGCTCGACGGGCTGGTGTGTCGGGCCATCTTCGCCCAGACCGATGCTGTCGTGGGTCATCACGAAAACAGTTGGTACCTTCATCAACGCGGCAAGGCGCATGGCAGGCCGTGCGTAGTCGGTGAAACACATAAACGTGCCGCCGTAGGGGCGCACGCCGCCATGCAACGCCATGCCGTTCATTGCAGACGCCATGCCGTGTTCACGGACACCCCAATAGACATAACGCCCGCCACGGTTGTCGATGTCGAATACGCCCAAATCCGCTGTCTTGGTGTTGTTCGAACCGGTCAGGTCAGCAGACCCGCCGACGGTTTCAGTGAACAGCGGGTTCAAGACTTCGAGCGTCTTTTCGCTGCTCGCACGGGTTGCCAGCTTGGGTGCGGATTCGGAGATCTGTTTTTTGAACGCCTTGACTGTGGCGGACAGTTTTTTGGGTGCGTCGCCAGCCAACGCGCGATTGAATTCCTCGCGCTTGGTGCGGGACATGGCGTCGAAACGCTCTTCCCAGTCTTTACGTGTCTGCGCGCCACGCGATCCGATGGCTTCCCATGCGGACTTCACATCGGCGGGCACTTCAAACGGGCCAGTTGTCCAACCATAGGCGGCTTTGGCGGCGGCCATTTGATCGGCATCGGTCAGGGCTCCGTGACCCTTGGAGGTATCTTGTGCTGCGTGACCCAAGGCGATGTGGGTTTTGCAAGCGATCATCGACGGCAGATCGGATTTGCGCGCCTCGGTCAGGGCGGCGTCAATCTCGGCCGGGTTGTGGCCATCGATTGCAATAACATGCCAACCGGCAGCCTTAAAACGGGCCACTTGATCGACGGTGTCGGACAGGGTCACAGGGCCATCGATGGTGATGTTGTTATTGTCCCACATCAAGATCAGTTTGCCCAACTTGTGACGGCCAGCAAGGGCGATAGCCTCGTGGCTGATGCCTTCCATCAGGCAGCCATCGCCTGCAATCACATAGGTAAAGTGATCGACGATTTTAGGGCCATATTCTGCGCGCTGCAATTCTTCGGCCATCGCAAAGCCCACGGAATTCGCAATTCCCTGACCCAAGGGGCCGGTTGTTGTTTCAATCGCATCAGCCAAGAAGTTTTCGGGGTGTCCCGCAGTGCGTGCGCCCATCTGGCGGAAATTCTTGATCTCTTCGATGGGGAATTGCACGTCGCCGACAAGATGCAGCAGCGAATAGATCAGCATCGATCCATGGCCTGCGGACAGGATAAAACGGTCACGATCCGGCCAAAGAGGGTTGGATGCATCAAACTTGAGGTGCTTTTCAAACAAGACGGTCGCGACGTCCGCCATGCCCATTGGCATACCGGAATGGCCGGAATTGGCGGCGGCGACTGCGTCCAGCGTTAGGGCGCGAATGGCGGTCGCTTTGGACCAATGCTCAGGATTTGCTTTCGCAAGTGCGTTCAAGTCCACGGTGGCTGCTTCCTTATAAGGGGGAGGTTTGCGTTTGGCGGATCAATATCAGCCACCCCGCAAAGATCAAGGGCAACCGCCGTCGGCAGATTTCCTCGCGTGAACAGCCCGCCCCAAGGTGTTGTTCTTAAAGGGGCAGTAATTCACTCTTCGTTTGGGTAGGATTGGCCCCAACAGCGTTGACTACCGATTCGATGGTTGGCAAACAGCATAGAACGATTTGCGAGGGACATTGGGCATGAGCGACATAGAAGAAATGCAGGGCCGTATTCTGGCCGCGATGGAGCGGGCATCCCGTGGGTTGGAAAAACTTGGTGTCGCCAAGGAAAGCGGCACCGATCTGTCACAAGCGCTGGAAGACGAACGCCTTGCCAATGCGCAGCTGACGGAACGCGTTAAGACTCTCAAAGACCGGCTTGAGGCCGAGACCGCCGAAGTGCAGGCCAAACTAGACGCCGCCACAGCCAAACTAACTGCGGCCGAGGCCAAGCTAACACAAGAGAGCGACACCGACACCCGCATGACCAAGCTGGACGTTGAATTGCAGCAGGTGCGCCGCGCCAATGCCAAACTCTCCGAGGCCTGCGCCGCATTGCGCAAGGCAAACGAAGAGGGCGTCGGCGATCCGGACCTCATCAACGCCGCCATGCAGGCCGAGCTAGACGCCCTGCGCGCCGCCCGAACCGCTGAAATCGCCGAGGCAGACGCGATCTTGTCTGCCCTTACCCCACTTGTTGAATCCGCGCAGGAGAACGCCTGATGCCCGAAGTCACTATTTCCATCGGCGGTCGCCAGTTCGAAGTTGCCTGCCAAGAGGGCGAAGAAAGCTATCTGCATGCCGCCGCCAAAATGCTGGACGACGAGGCGCAGGTGTTATCCGATCAGGTCGGGCGCATGCCAGAGGCGCGGATGCTGTTGATGGCAGGCCTTTTGCTGGCCGATAAGACCGCCAGCGTCGAAGACCAGATCAGCGAAGTTCGCGCTGAGTTGGCTGAACGAGAAGCCGAAATTGCAGGGTTGCGCAACGTGGTGGTTGAACCCGAACGCGTCGAAGTCCCTGTGATCCCGCAGTCAGTCAATGACGGTTTGGCCGAAATGGCCGCCCGCGCGGAGGCATTGGCCCAAGAGATTGAGGACAAGGCTGCAAACTAGCCATGAATGCGACCGAAAATAGATCGGGCTGGGGTTATCTTTTTCAGCAATGCACCTGACAGATTTTCAGGTGCATTGCTGCATTATCCGCCCTCTTACCCCTGCGCCATCACGACATAGCCAGCATAGCCCGCCAAAAGCACCAGCCCTATCCCACGGCCAATCACTGCACGCTTTAGCAACAGTGCAGTTAGGACAAGCGAGGCGGCAATCATCACGGGCAAGTCGAACGTTATAAAACGGTCTGCAACGGGGATCGGCTTAATTATGGCAGTGATGCCTAAGATTCCCAACACGTTAAAGATGTTCGATCCGATCACGTTGCCAATTGCGATCTCTGACTGGCGACGGAACGCCGCCACAACCGATGTGGCCAATTCGGGCAGGGACGTGCCAACCGCGACGATTGTAAGGCCGATAAATGCCTCTGACAGGCCCACATCGCGTGCTATCGATACGGATCCGTCGACCAGAAACCGCGCCCCGAAAATCAACGCGATCAAACCGGCCATAATCCAAAGGATACACACCATCGCCTTGGGCTTTTCTATGTCGTCAGCCGCGTTCTCAAACGGATCTCCGGGCATCAGATAGGCCCAGAAAAGATAGCCGATCAAACCAGACAACAGCAGCGCACCAGCCAGCCTTCCGAATTCGGCCGCCAAGAAAATCGGTACAAGGGCAAGGGCCGCCAAAACCATCACGCCGGTGTCACGGCGCAGGGTGGCACCGGAGACCCGGATCGGCCAGACGAGGGCTGTGATGCCCATGATCAGTGCGATATTTGCGATGTTGGACCCGACGATATTGCCAATCGCAATGTCAGGCACCCCGCGCCATGCGGCATTGACCGAAACCAATAACTCAGGTGTCGAGGTACCAAACCCCACGACCGTCAACCCGATCAAAAGCGGTGACATCGCCAATCGTTGCGCAATCCCGACGCTACCTCGCACCAGTGCTTCGCCACCCAAAAACAGGCACAAAAGCCCGGCCGCAACATAGATGTAATCCAAAGTGAATGTCCCATGGCGAATGATCCGCCTGCACCGCAAATGGGGGCTGGTGGGTGGTCCGCACAAGGGGGAAATAGGGGTGGGCTGAAAATAATTTCAACCATTCGTCAAGCGCTAGGTCTCGTGCCTAAGTTTCTGAGGACCAGAGCGACGGAAGTCCGGTCTGAACCAGCTAAACGGACGGAAACGGGGCCAGCTTTTAGGCGCGCCAGCCCCGCAATGCGTTAGCCGTTGGCTTCGCGGATTTTGTCAGCTGCGTCTTGGTCGAACTTGACACCGTTTTCGGTGAACAAGGCGTCCAATTCACCAGACAGGGTCATTTCGGTGATAATATCGCAACCGCCGACGAACTCGCCCTTAACGTAAAGCTGTGGCACCGTGGGCCAATCGGAGAAGTCCTTGATGCCTTGGCGCAATGCTTCGTCGGCCAAGACGTTGACGTCGGCAAATTCGACTTCCATATAGTTCAACACACCTGCCACGCGGGACGAGAACCCGCATTGCGGCATCGCTTTGGTGCCCTTCATGAACAGCACAACGTCATTGGATGTGATGGTTTCTTTGATTTGTGTAGCTGCATCGGTCATTTCGATTTGTCCTTTGGTATAAAGCGTTTGGCGTATTCTTGGGGGTCGCGGGGAATGCGATAGGTGGTCTGATGTCCGCCCCCGCCACCGCCCGAGTGATAGGTTGTTTCGATCTCGTGGTAGCCCTTGCCGGGTTTGGATCCGCGTTCGGTGCCGCGGGTGTGGCGCAGCGATTGAAGGCCGCGCAGCACCGCTACGATCAGCACCAGAACACTCAGGATCACCACAAGAGACAGGTCCATAAGATCAATCCGGTGCCTTGGTTGTCAGGGCCAGCGCGTGCAATTCCCCACTTGGGCCGTCCATTCTGCCCTTAAGCGCGGCATAGACGGCGCGTTGCTGCTGCACGCGGTTTTTCCCGCGAAAACTTTCGTCGATGACCATTGCGGCCATGTGCACACCGTCGTTGCCTTCGACTTTGATTTGGGCATTTGGAAAGGTCTCGCGCAGAAGGTCTTCGATTTCGCTGGCTTGCATCGGCATAGGTGCGGCTCCGTTCGGTT
>JAPKCR010000571.1 GCA_026421135.1 Sulfitobacter sp.
CGCAAAAGTTAAGAAAACTCGCGCCGCGCACCGACGCTTTAATTGCCTGTTAGAGGTTAATTCACATTAATTAATTCTGATGCTCTGCATGAGATCCCGCAGCTATTTACTTGCGAAGTAAATGTTTTCCGGGCGGTGGCAGGTACCAATCCACCCGAAAATCTAGCGCAGGAAGTTAATCAAGCAGATGCTCCATTTCAGCTGTCAAATCCTACGAACCGTGCGACAGCCTCGACAGGGCGGCGCACAGATTTGACGTCATTCGCGGAAAAGCTTTCGTCCGGCCAACCAAGCGCCACGCAGGTCATGATCACCTGATCGTCTGGGATTTGTGCATGCTCGCGTACAACGGGCGACTGCATGATCCCTTGGCCGTTGATGACCGACCCCAAGCCCTTGCTCCAGGCGGCAAGCACAAGGCCATAGGTCACAGCGCCCAGATCAAAATGCGCGATTGTGCCGTTGTCATCCAGCGACTTGTCAAAGCAAACGACGATGGACACGGGCGCGTCGAATTGGCGAAACCCACGCATCACCCAATCTTGGCGCCGCTCTTTGTCTTCGCGCTCAATCCCCATGGCGGCGAACAGTTGTTTGGCGATATCAACCTGCCGTTCGCGGTGCACGCCGGCATAGGCCCCGTGATCGCTGATTTCGCGTACTGGCGGCACGCCTTGCAACATTCGGGTGGAATTTCCTTCGCGGACATTCTCAAGCGGTTGGCCTGTCAGGACGTGGAGATGCCATGGCTGGGTGTTCATCGACGACGGAGCGCGGTTGGCCAGATCAATGATCTCTTCCAGCAGCTCGCGCGATACAGGGTCCTTGGTAAAGCCCCTGATGCTGCGGCGGCCCAACATTGCCTGTTCCAGTTCCATAATGTCTCTCCCGACGTTTCCTGACAGACGTCAGAGTCTTGCAAAGGGGCGGCAGGGTCAAGCGCCGCTTTGCATGGTGCCGCTGCGTCAGATTAGCAGTTGGGAACGTTGACGGCCAAGCCCCCAAGCGAGGTTTCCTTGTATTTTTCGGACATATCGGCACCGGTCTGCCGCATGGTTTCAATGCAAGCATCCAGCGGCACCAGATGTGTACCGTCACCGCGCAAAGCAAGCGATGCCGCTGATACCGCCTTGATCGCGCCAAGGCCGTTGCGTTCTATACACGGCACTTGGACTAACCCGCGGATCGGGTCGCATGTCATACCAAGGTGGTGCTCTAACGCGATTTCGGCAGCGTTTTCAATTTGTTCGGGGGAGCCACCCATCACGGCGCATAGTGCTGCAGCGGACATTGCTGCAGCTGACCCGACTTCTGCCTGACACCCGGCTTCGGCACCCGAGATCGAGGCGTTATATTTCACCAGCCCGCCAATTGCCGCCGCCGTAAGCAAGAAGTCTTCGATGTGCGCCTCGGACGCGCCGGGGACGTGATCAAGATAATAACGCAGGGTCGCAGGCATCACGCCGGCGGCCCCGTTGGTGGGCGCTGTGACAACCTGACCCCCAGCAGCGTTTTCCTCGTTTACCGCCATGGCATAGACGCTCATCCAGTCGTTGATCGTGTGGGGTGCTTGCTGGTTTAGGCCGCGTTCGGCCAATAGCGCATCGTGTATGCCTTTGGCGCGACGTTTGACGTTCAGCCCGCCGGGCAGGATGCCGCCAGTTTCTAGGCCACGGTTAATGCAGTCGTTCATTACCTGCCACAGCCGCCTTGTCCCGTCACGCAGATGCTCCGCGCCGCCGCGTGATTCCTCGTTCGCGCGTTTCATGCCAGCAATGGTTTTACCTGACGCCTTTGCCATCTCAAGCATCTCGGCGGCGGATTTGAACGGGTAGGGCACAGGTGCGCCTTCATCCGTGTCCTTGCCTGCGGCCAATTCGGCTTCGGTCATCACAAAGCCGCCACCGATGGAATAATAAGTCTCGCGCAAGGTCACGTCGCCTTGGGCATCGGTTGCCATCAACATCATCCCGTTGGCGTGGCCGGGTAGTTTCAGATCATAATCGAAGATCATATCGGTCTTGGGATTGAACCTCAGCACGCCAAGATCGGGCAGGGTAATCTGATTGGTCTTGTGAATGTCGGCCAAGACGGCCTCGGCCTTTGCGTGGTCATACTCGTGGGGGGTAAAGCCCGCGAGCCCAAGGATCGTGGCGCGGTCTGTGGCGTGACCCACGCCGGTAAAGGCAAGGCTGCCGTGCAAGGACGCGCGCAAGCCTGCGAATTTGAACGGGGACGCGCGCATCAGGTCCAAGAACCGAGCGGCCGCAACCATCGGGCCCATGGTGTGAGACGATGACGGACCAATGCCCACTTTGAACATATCGAAAACAGAGAGAAACATTAGGTGGCACTTCCTTGGGGTGGGGTCGCATAATGGGGGGCCGAAAATGGCGTGGGGCCAAGGCCTTCGGCTTTTTGAGCGGCGGTCGTACAGGGCAGGGTTTCAAGTGACTGGCACATCGCCTTGAGGTGCGGCAGATCATCAAGATTGAACCAGTTCTTTTCCTTTTGCAAAGGATACAGCACGCACCATCGCAGCAATGCCGCAAGATAAAACTGGATTGCCATGTCGAAAGGCCCGTTGGCCGCCCGTGCATCCAGCGACTTCA
>JAPKCR010000572.1 GCA_026421135.1 Sulfitobacter sp.
TCGGTTACGAACACCTCAAGGCGACTGACAAAGTCCCCACCTTGATCCAAATCATCGACACAAATCAGAACTGGCGACATAAGCAGCGAATCAATCTGCCACATCGCCGTGGCCAACTGCCGAAAATCTTTTGGCACCGCGGGGGCCCCAACTTGCGTACGCGGATAAATTTGGCCGCAAATCGCCGCGACCAAATCCGCCTCGCTATCATAGCCCGCCGCCAAAGACACGTATGCAAAGCGGTTGCCATCATTGGCAAAGTGAAGGCAGTTTTGCGCTAATAATACTGATTTTCCATAGCCTTGTGGACCACGGTATATCAATGTGCGCAATTCAGACTGCGCCTCAAAGGTGAGATGCGCGCGCGCAATACAGTCCCCGGAAATGGCATTGACCCGCGCCAATACACGAGCGCGCCCTGCCTCTCTTGTTGAGGCCGAAATATCGGTGTTCTTGCTAAACATTTTCTCCCTGAGGCAAGGACATAAGCCTGTGCGCTCTCCATATTATTCACCCTAAATAGGAAAAGCAGAAAGCCAAACTACACTTTAGTGTAGTTGCGGTGGGCAAAACAACCAGCATTTTAGCGAGACACATCGCCGCTCGTTGGAAAATTCGTCGCACTACGTGGCAAAATCACCAGAAATCGGAGCGGAGACTGCAGTTTCAGGGAGGAAATGCGCATGACCACTGTCTCAAAAGAACCCGACTCCATTGCGGAGTACGTCGATAAGAAACGTTATCTATGGATGCTTTCTGTAATATGGCCAGCGACCCCAATCATCGGCCTCTACCTGGTGGCGCAAACGGGATGGAGCATTTGGTACGGTCTTGTTCTCTTCGTCTGGTACGCGCTGGTTCCGCTATTGGATGCCATGTTCGGAGAGGACTTCAACAACCCACCCGAAGAAGCCGTCGAGGCTCTGGAAAAAGACCGGTACTACCGCGTCCTGACCTACCTCACCGTGCCTATGCACTATGCTGCCCTTTTGGCGTCAGCTTGGTGGGTCAGTACGCAAAGCATGTCATTGCTTGAAATCGTCACTCTGGCATTGTCGCTGGGAATTGTGAACGGTCTTGCTTTGAACACTGGCCACGAGTTGGGCCACAAGAAAGAAACCTTTGATCGCTGGATGGCCAAGTTGGTGCTTGCGGTTGTCGGCTACGGCCATTTCTTTATCGAGCACAACAAAGGCCATCATCGCGATGTCGCGACCCCAAAAGACCCGGCAACGTCGCGGATGGGCGAAAGCATTTACAAGTTTTCAACCCGTGAAATTCCCGGTGCCTTCCGCCGTGCGTGGGAACTCGAAGAAGAGCGCCTGTCGCGTCGTGGCAAAAGCCCCTGGAGCCTTGAAAACGAGATTTTGCAGCCTATGCTGATAACCTTTGCTCTCTATGTTGGGCTGCTCGCCTTCTTTGGCCCCCTGATGCTGATATTCCTGCCCATACAGATGGCATTCGGCTGGTGGCAGCTGACCAGCGCCAACTATATCGAGCACTACGGGTTGCTGCGTGAAAAACTGGACAACGGTCGCTACGAGCACCAAAAACCCCACCATTCGTGGAATTCAAACCACATCATGTCGAACCTGATCCTGTTCCACCTCCAGCGCCACTCCGACCACCATGCGCACCCAACGCGGTCCTACCAGTCGCTGCGTGATTTCAAGGATTTGCCAGCGCTGCCCACAGGCTACCCTGGCATGTTCTTCATGGCGATGGTTCCGGGTTGGTTCCGCGCTGTCATGGACCCCAAAGTGGTCAACTGGGCGCACGGCGATCTGAGCAAAGTCCAGATCGACGACGGCAAGCAGGAGCACTACGAGCAGAAATTTGGGTCGATCGGCGTATCGCCCGGAATTTCCGCAGCCACCGCCGCGGAATAACCTGCTGATCGGTCCTGTCAGGGCCGCCGAAAGGCGCGCCCTGACAGGACCGATCACAAAACAGTCTCCAAAAATAAAGATGATCGTTGCTTTGTCAGCAGAGCATTCTGATGTTGCCAAAAATTCTTGTTTGGCCGCCTGAACCCGCTCGCCTCTTTCAAAGCAAGCTAAATGAACGACCAAGGGAGGAAATTGGACATGGCAAAATACATGTGCCCCGACTGCAAATATTCATATGATGAAGTTACCGGAGATCCTCATGAAGGGTTTCCGGCAGGGACGCCCTGGGCGCAAATCCCTGAAGAGTGGTCCTGTCCGGATTGCGCCGTTCGCGACAAGGAAGACTTTGAACTGATTGACGGCTCTGCTGTGTCTGTCGCTGCGTCGGCACCGGCACCAACGGCCCCCACCCCCGAACGCCCCGTGACCGCGACTAAGGTTGTGGAGGCTGCGGCCCCGCAGCCACCCTCCAAGGCTGCGGCGGAAGGTGCCAAACCTTTCGTGAAATGGATCTGCATCACTTGCGGCCATATTTATGATGAGGCTCTTGGCGACGATTACGAGGGCTTTGCGCCGGGAACACGTTTTGACGACATCCCTGACGATTGGTGCTGCCCGGATTGTGGGGCAACCAAAGAAGACTATGTGCTGTACCAAGAAAAATGACCGATGCGAGAATATGAATATCCGCCTTTGAAAGCAGCGGACAGGGAGAAACACAAT
>JAPKCR010000573.1 GCA_026421135.1 Sulfitobacter sp.
CGTTGACCGTCTGTTCACAACCTTGAATGTCGCGTCCAAAAATGTGCCGGGGTCGATGGGTGTTGCGGCGCTGATCACTTGCGCGTTGTTCGCCACAGCCACGGGGATTGTCGGGGCGGTTGTGACCTTGATGGGCCTGCTGGCGCTGCCAGCGATGCTTAAAGCGCGCTACGATCCGTCCTTTGCGGCGGGCATTATCTGCGCGGGAGGCACACTTGGTATCTTGATCCCGCCGTCGATCATGCTGATCGTCTATGCTGCGGCCACCAACGTATCGATCGTGCGGCTTTACGCGGCGGCGCTTTTGCCGGGGCTGACGCTTGTGGGCCTGTATCTGGTCTATATCGTGGGCAGGGCCTTGATCCAGCCGTCGTCGGCACCAAAACCGACGGATGACGAAGTGCCGGACATCCCTATGGGCAGACTGGTGTGGATGATCGTGACGTCCTTTGTTCCGCTCGCCTTTCTGATCTTTGCGGTCCTTGGGTCCATTCTTTTTGGCCTTGCCACCCCAACCGAAGCGGCCTCTATCGGCGCATTGGGTGGTATCTTCCTTGCCTTTATCTATCGGGCGATGACATGGCAGCGAATGCGCGAAAGCGTCTATCTTACACTGCGCACGACCGCGATGGTGTGCTGGCTGTTCGTGGGTTCTTACACGTTCTCCGCGGTGTTCTCATATCTTGGCGGCGAGCATGTGATTTCCGAGTTCGTCCAAGGCTTGGACCTGACACCCATCCAGTTCTTGATCCTTGCCCAGCTGATTATCTTTTTGCTGGGATGGCCGCTGGAGTGGTCCGAGATCATCATCATCTTCGTGCCGATCTTTTTGCCGCTTTTGGCGGTGTTCGAGATCGACCCGCTGTTCTTTGGGATATTGGTTGCGCTTAATCTACAAACCAGTTTCTTGACGCCCCCCATGGCCATGTCGGCCTATTACCTCAAAGGGATCGCGCCGCCTGAACTTCGGTTGACGCAGATTTTCGCGGGCGTGATGCCGTTCCTGTTCTGCGTGATCCTGTCGATGGTACTGATGTATGTCTTCCCGTCGATCGTGTTCTATCTGCCGGAAATGTTCTATGGCAACTAAAGCAGCACAGGCTGACCGCACAGTGGCGTCACCCAGCGTGACGCTGCTGCGGGATCGATTGGCATCGGGCGCGCTAGATGCCAGTGCCCTTGTGGAAAGCTATATCGCCCGGATCGAAGCCCGCGAGGCCGAGGTCGGAGCATGGGCATGGTTCGATGCCGACTTCGTTCGGGCGCAGGCCAAAACGCTGGATGCACAACGACGGGCAGGGCTACCACTTGGCCGTCTGCACGGACTTCCAGTAGGGTTAAAAGACGTCATCGACACCCTGCGTATTCCGACCGAAAACGGCTGTGCTGGCGATGCTGGACGGGTGCCGTTGCGCGACGCCTTTATCGTCGAACGGCTTAAGAAAGAGGGCGCGATCATCATGGGCAAGACGGTCACGACCGAACTTGCCTTTATGCATCCGGGCAAAACAGCCAACCCGCATAATCTGGCCCATACGCCGGGCGGGTCGTCGCAAGGGTCTGCTGCTGCTGTGGCCGATGGCATGGTGCCCTTGGCCATTGGCACGCAAACGGGTGGGTCGGTGATCCGGCCTGCATCCTTCTGCGGCGTAACCGGATACAAGCCGACATTTGGCGCGATCCCGCGGCGTGGGGTGCTGACCCAGTCGCCCACGTTGGACACCATCGGGGTCTTTGCCAGCGATCCCGCCGGGGCCGCCTTGCTTGTTGAGGTACTATTCGGTCATGATATTGAAGACGCGGCCACCACGCTTGCGCCCACACCTGCACTGCATGCTGCCGCCACATCGACACCACCGTTGGCACCGGTGTTTGGTTTTGTGCGCCCGCCAGGCTGGGAAGAAAACGCAGAGCCACAGTTGAAGGAGGCGTTCAACGAATTGATCGAAGCGCTTGGCGATCAAGCGTTTGAATTGCCGCTTCCGTCGGTTTTCCAATCCGCCGCAGAACAACGCAAGCTGATCAATTTCGCCGAAATGGCCTATCACTATTATCCATACGCCCGCGACATGGGTGATAAGCTGGGGCAGGTGACGCGCGACGCGATAGAGGAGGGGAACGGGGTTCTTGCGCGCGACTACCAGTCGGCATGTGACATGCCAAAGGTTCTAAACGCCGCCTTGGGGGAATTGCTAACACGCTGCGATGCTTTGATTTGCCCGTCTGCAACGGGGCCCGCACCCCTAGGGCTTGAGACGACAGGCGATCCGATCTTCAACGGTGTTTGGACCTTTTGCGGCACACCTTGCATCAGCCTACCGCTGCTCACCTCGCAAGAGGGGCTGCCTATGGGGGTCCAGCTTGTCGGGGAACGTGGCAATGACGCGCGACTGATGCGCACAGCGCAATGGCTTTTCGACTGGGCTGATGGCGCAACACAATAAGGAATGAAATGACATGAACCGCATACTCGCTCTTTTCGCATTCATTACACTGGCCGTGTTTCTACTGATCTTGGCGTTCAATGTCCCCAGCCCAGACCTGGTGATCATCATTGTCGTGACCCTTGGGTTCGTCGCCTATGACTTTGCCACCTCAAGCAAAAACA
>JAPKCR010000574.1 GCA_026421135.1 Sulfitobacter sp.
TAGCACTGCGGAACCGATCATCGTGTCGATCTGTTCAGCAGTCGCGTCCTGACCACCGGAAAGCACCAGACCATAGCGATAGATCATCGTCTTTTGCTCGGACCAATAGGTAAAGGCACCTGCCCAGCACTGATCGTTCACATCGTTCAACAAATGGTACAGCGCAGGCAGTTTTTCATCCGGCGGGTCCATTTCGAAAGAACAGATTAAGCGCAGCGTTTCGTCATAAGCTGACCACGCCAGCGTGATCGAATAGGTTCGCCATTGGCCTTCGACGGCCATCGCTATCTGTTCATCCGAAATTCGGTCAAAATCCCAGTCGTTAAAGGCTGCTAGGTTTTCGACGATGTCGATGGGATGGATCTCGTCGTCAAAGTATTGCTCGCTCAGGGCCATGTTACCACCTCATATGTTCTTGGGTATATCGGTACCAGGGCACCTCTATACGTGGGTGTATTCACAATAGGTGCGGATCGTTCTCCCGCCCTACACAATATATGGTGCGCATATGAAGCCTTCGTGGCAAGTCTTTTTCTGGGGATAGCTACAAAAGGTGGGGGATAACCTCAGTATGTTGTGGATAACATCCTCAGCAACACTAAACTTTGCGATGGTCACGGCACCAAATGTCGACAAAATTTCCAAATGCGCCGCCCTGCCCAAAAACGAGCAAAGCACCCGAACGCGAATTCGGATGCCTTTTGGAAGATATCAGACCGAATAAAAGCGGCGATCAGCCTTTGGATTCCATCGCGTCAAGACGGGCCTTGAGGGCCTCGTTTTCTTCGCGGGCTTTCTGGGCCATTGCACGCACGGCGTCAAATTCATCACGGGTTACGAAATCGCGGTCGGCCAACCAACGGTCCATCATCCCCTTCATGGCGGTCTCTGCCTCGGTTTTGGCCCCTTGGGCCACGCCCATGGCATTGGTCATCATCTGTGAAATATCGTCAAAAATCTTGTTGCGGGTCTGCATTACGGTCACTCCTGTACGACGGTTGATCTCTATATGGTGTTCAATTCGTGTTCTCGCAAGGTTGACTTCGCCGCACGGGCAGGCTCAATCACTCCTATGAATGCAATGCTCCCCTTCCCCGATATGTCGCCCGAGATTTTTTCGATCACCTTGTTTGGCATGACCTTTGCCCTGCGCTGGTATGCGCTTGCATATATTGCGGGCATCATCATCGGATGGCGCATCGTTGTGCGCACAGTCAATCACCCCGAATACTGGAGCGGTGGAAAACCCGTCATGACCAAGCAGCAGGTCGAGGACTTGCTCTTCTGGGTCATCTTAGGCGTAATTTTGGGCGGGCGGCTTGGCTATATTCTGTTCTACCAACCGGCATATTACCTGCAAAATCCGCTGCAAATCCTGCGTATCTGGGAGGGCGGGATGTCGTTCCACGGGGGGGCGATCGGGGTTATTCTGGCGTTCATCTTCTTTACCAGTCGCCACGGGCTTAACAAGATCTCAACCGGGGATATGGTAAGCTTGGGCCTTGCACCGGGTCTTTTTCTGGGACGGATTGCCAATTTCATCAACGCCGAACTGTGGGGCCGCCCCACAGAACTGCCTTGGGGTGTGCCATTTCCCACGCAAGCCGCGCAGGTTTGCCCAGAGGTAGTTGGCATCTGTGCCCGTCATCCCTCACAACTCTACGAGGCCCTGCTGGAAGGGTTAGTCCTTGGAGCGTTGTTGTTATATATGGCATGGCAACGCGGGGCGTTGAAATCCGAAGGTTTGATCGGCGGCACGTTTCTGGCCGGTTATGGCATCGCCCGATTTATGGTCGAATTTTTCCGCCAGCCCGATGCGCAGTTCGTAACCCCCGGTAATCCGCTGGGCCTTGCTTGGGAAATCGGCGGGTATGGCCTGACTATGGGCCAAATCCTGTGTCTGCCGATGATTGCAATCGGCGTCTATTTCATTGCGCGGTCCAAACGCGTCGAATGATCGATCTACTGGACCACATCAAGGCGCAAATCAGCGCCAATGGGCCCATGCGGATCGACGAATACATGGCGACCTGTCTACTGCATCCTACGCTTGGCTATTACACCACCCGCGATCCTTTGGGGGCGCAGGGCGATTTTGTTACCGCACCCGAAATTAGCCAGATGTTCGGCGAACTTATCGGGCTCTGCCTTGCGCAGACATGGCTGGCCCAGAGCAGCCCGAAAAACTTCACCCTGGCAGAGCTTGGCCCCGGGCGTGGAACCTTGATGGCTGATATTTTGCGCGCCACCCGCAATGTACCGGGCTTTGTCGATGCGGCCGAAATTGTGCTGGTCGAAGCTTCGCCCAAGCTGCGAGATGTGCAAGCCGCAACATTGGCCGATCACAAGGTCACTTGGTTCGATACTGCTGACGCAATGCCCGATCAGCCGCTTTATTTAGTGGCGAACGAATTCTTTGATGCCCTTCCGGTTCGGCAATTCATCCGCAGCGGCCAAGGGTGGCGCGAAAGACAGGTTGGCCTGACCGACGGCGTGCTTGGGTTTGGGTTGGGGCCAATGTCGCCGCAGCCGGCCTTGGCCCACCGTCTTGCGGATACGTCCGAAGGAGATCTGATCGAGGATTGCGCCCAGATCGCGCCGGTCATG
>JAPKCR010000575.1 GCA_026421135.1 Sulfitobacter sp.
ACAGAAATGTAGCAGATGATCAGAATTAGAGGTTTCATAAGCTGTTCTGATCCATTTCTAGTGACGGCGCGAATTTATGTCTTCGTTGTTCGATCTTTCACGGTGCCGTGGATCTTGGGTATGAGATAGATCAATTACTGCTCAAAAAGGCTCTTGGCCGACCTTCCCCACATAATGAACCAAGTTCAGCTATGTGGGCAAAAACATCGCTGGTGGCGGGGGTGATAGGCATTCCATGCGCTTCTCCGCCCTTTCGCGCGATGTGCACGCTGAGTAGGGAAACCTTGAGACTTCAGCCGACAACAAAGCGTCTGCTTTCGTGGTTCGGGTGAGGTATGGTAGCAGGGCGATGAACTCAGCCGGAGAATTCTATGACACTGCCAAAGCTCGACAATCAACGCTTTATCCCCGAGGAAGGCCTGCGGATCATCGTGCAGGTACCGGAAACGCATGCCCAGAAGATCGTGGAAGCAGTGCTGGGGATCGTTTCGCTGAAATACGGCGATTATGATAGCGTGACTTTCAGGACCGAACCGGGGCGGCAGCAGTTCAGATCACTGGGGAGCGGGCACAACATCGCGACCGAGACGGTCGTAGAGGTACCGTGTCTGGAGCTTTCCTTCTTTTTGCCGTCAGACGAGGCCAAGGCCACGCAGGTTCTCACCGAGATTTATTCTGCGCACCCTTATGAAGAGCCGGTGATTTTCGTGCAAACCTGTCTGCGGACCCTGCACATTCGGGGAATGGATGAGGACAATCCAAACCGGTTCTGGAATGGCGAAGCAGAAGATTGGGTTCCCAAAGAGCATCGGTGAGGGATCAGCGGTCATTCGTTGCGGCCAGTGCAGCAGACATCTGCTGATGATCTGAAAGCCGATCTCAACCAAATTGTAGTCAAGATCGGCGTGCCCAAGCCTTAGTTGCCGTGAGCGGAGTCGCGCATGCGCGCCAAGTGGCCGTCCCAGCCTTTGTCGAGCGCGAGCGTGAGGTCGAACGCTTCCGCGCCTTGGGGCAGACCTTCGTGAACTAAAGAGAGATGTGTGCCGCCGGGTACCTCTTCCAGCCGCCATTTTACGGTGCTGCTTTGGTCGCCCATCGGCTTGATGGTAAATGTGTATTCAAGCCGCGAGAACGGTTCGGCGACAAGCACCTTGCCCCACATAAGTTTGTCGCCGCTTTCAGTGCCAAACATTTCATAGTCACCTTTGACCAGCGGCGTTTTAGGTTTGTGAAACCAGATCGCCAATTTGTCAGGATCAGTGAGGTAAGCCCACACTTTGTCCGGTGTCGTTTTGAGATAGATTGATTTTCTGAGGATGGTATCGGTCACAGCGTATCCTTTTCGATTTCAGATTTAAGAGAGTTGAGACGTTCGTCCCAGAAGGCGTCGAAGAACCCGAACCAGTCGAAGACTTGCTTTAATCCATTGGGGTTCAGGGTGTTGAGGCGTGATCTGCCATGCGTCCGGACAATGATAAGATTGCCTTCGTCCAGAATCGTGAGATGCTTCTTTACCGCCGCTCGGGTCATTTGAAAGTTCGTAGCGACCTCGGCAATCGTCATGTCTTTGGACGCAAGCATCAACAAGATGCTGCGACGGGTGGGGTCGGCCAATGCTCGAAATCCCAGTTGCATGGTGTCGGTCACTGGTGCACCGAATGGCCGCTACGTGTGAACGATAGAACGAGAGAGATTTTCACGTGGCCCTCCTTTGATACCATATGGTATCCCTTTATATGAAACCAAATGGTATCCTGTCAAGGATGAATGTTTTGTGTACGCAGACGGCTGCAAAGGGGGGCGCGGCACCGCATCTATTCGGTCAAAATGTCAGACTTAGTAAAATGGGAAGAATTAGGCGGAGTTTCAGAACCAAGCGAATTACCCGCTGGTTCTGTTTAAAACGGCAACCGTCAATCCGGCGTGATGTGGACTTGGTTTGCGCTCCAACCATTGTGCGACGGCAATGGGGACTAGTCGTTAAAAATCCCAATCCTCATCTTCCGTCGCAACGGCTTTGCCGATGACGTAAGATGAACCGCTACCCGAAAAGAAATCGTGGTTTTCGCTGTCGGGAGACAAAGCAGCAAGGATTGCGGGATTCACCTGGCAAGCTTGTGAGGGAAACAATGCCTCATAACCCAAATTCTGCAGAGCTTTATTCGCGTTATAATGCAGAAACGCTTTCACGTCCTCGGTCAGGCCAAGATCGTCATATAACTCGGCGGTATATTGGGCCTCGATCTCGTATAGATCGAACATCAACGCGAATGCGAAATCCTTAAGGGCGTCACGATCAGCCTGCGGCAATTGTTCGATTGCGCGCTGAAACTTGTAGCCAATGTAATAGCCATGGATCGCCTCGTCGCGAATGATAAGGCGGATCAGATCTGCTGTGTTGGTCAGTTTGGCACGGCTGGACCAATACATCGGCAGGTAGAAGCCCGAATAGAACAAGAAACTCTCTAGAAACACCGATGCGATCTTGCGTTTTAGCGGGTCGGCTGTGGCTTTGTATTCCTGCAGGATCAAACGGGATTTTGCTTGAAGATTCGGGTTTTCCTCGGACCACCGAAAGGCATCATCGACCTCTTTCGTGGAACACAG
>JAPKCR010000576.1 GCA_026421135.1 Sulfitobacter sp.
CTCCTTTCGATGGCAGGAAGGACCTCGGACATTGAGGGGACATAACCGCCCGGAAAGATGTACTTCTTGATCCACGCCCCCGGTGCCCCCGGCGGACCACTTGTGCCGATCGTGTGTATCAATGCGATCCCATCGTCAGTCAATCGGTCAGCAATGGCGTTGAAATAAGTGCGGTAATGCGGTGTTCCAACATGTTCAAACATGCCAACAGACACGATCCGGTCATAGCGTGCGGTTTCGTGCCGATAGTCACGCAGATGGAACGCCACCTTGTCATCCAACCCTGCATTGGCCGTTTCGGTTTTGGCAAAAGATAGCTGTTCTTTGGAAAGTGTCAGGCCGGTTACCGATACGTCTCCGTTGCGTGCCAGAAATCGAGCCATTCCGCCCCAACCCGATCCGATATCAAGAACCTGCTGACCCGGTTCCAAAAGGAGTTTGGCTCCAATATGCTGTTTTTTCTGATCTTGGGCTTGTTCCAGCGTATCCTCAGGTGTCGCAAAATAGGCGCAAGAATACTGCCGGTCGGCATCAAGAAACAGTTCGTACAATTGATCTGTGAGATCATAGTGGTGCTCTACGTTGCGCTGAGAGAGATGCGCCGGATTGTATAGGGTGAATGGGCGGATGAGGCGGCGGAAAGCCAGCCACATCCGCCGCAAAGCCGTGCCATTTGCATCCCCGATATTGCCCAGAATGATGTCCAGAAACCCATAGATGTCCCCTCGATCAATGCGCAGGGTGCCGTCCATATATGCCTCGCCCGCGGCTAGATCCGGGTTCAGGGCAATTCGGCGCAAGGAGCGCCGAGAAGCAATCGTGGCTGCTACATATGGATCACCCGAGCCGAAATGACGTCTCGAGGCATCCGGGAAAGTCAAAGTCAGAGTGCCTGTCTTTATGGTTCGTTTCAAAAATCCAGTGAGTAGGTGATTCCATAGGTTGAAACGCGTCGACCTTCGTTCATCGGGTGCCACTGGGTCGACCATGGTTGCATCAAGTTTTTTCATTTTGGTGTTGTCGTTCACGGTTGGGCCTCCTCACATCAATTGGTTTGATATCAAGACGCGCGCCCACCAAGATCGTTACAAGTCCGAGCCAATTACGGCTAGTACGGCAAACTTTCGCCTTCTAGAAGGATCAACGCTCAGACCAAAAGCGCCGAGGGCATCGTGATCAGCCCCTCTACACAGTACCCATGGATGTAGGCCGCCATCAAAACGGGTACTTGCAAATCTCAGGTATTCGAAGTGTTCAGAAATCATGCTGATAAGCCACTTACCGACACGAACAAATTTTGGTCTGTGCAGCTATTTTCGAACGCCGAAGAGCGATCGATCATTCAGTACGGACTAAGTTGGGCGGATTAGTTCAAGGATAGCTATCAGCGAGGTTTGCATCAAAAACGTACGCCCCATTAGTGTCAAGAGAAGCCCAGTTCCTAAAATCAACAACATTACGTGTTCCTTTCATTTCTAATTCAGCTCTGTGGCTAGGCCACAAGGCGGCGTCGCCTGGCCACCCAAACAATAAGACGTTTGAGACCACTTTTCGTTACAAATGCGACCAATCATCATAATCCTAAACGGTGCAATTACCCCAATGCACCGACAAACTTCGTAACGTAAAGGCAAGTCACCCGTCTTTCATCTAAAGGTTCGCAGTAGTGAGGCGCGCAAAGGATGAAGTCAGGCCATTTGGACTGCGCGAAGCTAAATCAGCGAAAGGCCCGGATGTGCAACTGCGGCCCGATCGACGCTGAAGATCCGGAAGATACTGAACTGCGTATATTATTCCAAGATCTGGCGCTAACTCTTTTTGATCTGATGGACCCCGATGATGCCTATATTCTCGCATGTTTTGAGCTGCGTGACGAAGCCCTTTCAGAGGTTGCAGCCCATTTCAGATGCTCCGAAACAGAAGCGAACGGCCATCTCATCCGTGCGCAACGCAGTTTTTGCCAATTGGTTGTTTTGACTCTCGCCTCGGCAGAATCAGAATGACGTTTACTGTTTGTTTGCCTTTGTTCATCAGGGCTCAAAAGGTCAGGCACAAATGAGCATTTTGTCAATCTCCAAAATAATAGCGGCGATGCTGCTCTGGGCGGCCTGTTATCCATTGCTGATAGTCGGGATCCAGTTGGCACCCCATCTTAGCTTTGCAACTTTGCGCGCAGTAATTGCGGGTTTGGTACTGGTTGGGCTGGGGTGCGCGCTGCGCCGACCGTTTCCACGCAAGGTCCGTGTCTGGGCGACGTTGTCGGTCATGGGGTTTGGAGCCACGAGCCTGGGGTTCCTCGGTATGTTTCATGCGGCCGAATTTGTCTCGCCGGGAATTGCAACGGTCATCGCAAACACGCAACCCTTGCTCGCGGCGGGCCTTGGGGGTCTAGTATTAGGCGAACGATTGCAACCCGCTGGAAAATTGGGCCTGTTTCTGGGGTTTCTCGGCATTGTCGTGATCGCGGCACCGCAATTGTTGAATGGCGCGCAGGATAGTTATCTGCTTGGTATCGCTTATATCGTTCTTGCAGCAGTGGCGGTCACAGTCAGCAACGGTCTGATCAAAATGATCTCGGGACAGGTTGATCTTCTCATGGCGATGG
>JAPKCR010000577.1 GCA_026421135.1 Sulfitobacter sp.
GTATAAATTTAACCTTTTATCCGACACCGATGTTAATTTTCTACTGACAAATGGGGGTCACAACGCTGGAATCATTTCAGAGCCTGGGCACGCCCACCGGCATTACCGAATTAAGGCCAAAGCAAAAGATGATCCCTATACTGACCCGGATCGTTGGTTGGCGGAAACCGACGCAGTCGATGGTTCATGGTGGCCCGCCCTTTCGAGCTGGCTATCGGACGCATCAGGCAAACCAGTTGCCCCCCCACCGCTTGGTGCAGATAAAAAGGGATATCCTTTGCTGGGCGATGCACCTGGAACGTATGTTTTTCAGGACTAACGTTTATGTTAGAGACCCATTTTTATGTGATAAGCACGGAATTTTTGTAAGTATCGCGAATGGCAATACCGGCTTTTCCCGCATAGATAAAATCACAGGCGCATCTTTACGGGAGTTTCGCGCACCAAGGCTACATCGCCTCGGCGATGTCATACACAGTGTTGTGCCCATTGCACCCTGCACTTCTCTGGCATGTCCAAAGGGCACCGTTAACTTAACTGACCTGAGCCAATGAGTTATCCGTACCCGGAAGTTATACTGCTCTAATCGGTGCCGTTAACTTAATGCACCGGCTCTGTTGATATGCGAAGGGAAGGCATGACCGAATCTAGCCCTTCCTCGCTCTATCACCGCCACCGTTTCCCGTCAGATGTGATCGCTCATGCGGTCTGGCTGTATTTCAAACTTCCACTCAGTTTGCGCATGGTCGAGGATTTGCTGGCCGAGCGCGGCATAATCGTTTCGCATCAGACAATACGGAGGTGGGCCGAGAAATTTGGCCGTCAATATGCCGCCAACATCCGCCGCAAATCGGCGGGCCAGTTCGATGGCAAGTGGCATCTCGATGAGGTCGTGATCACGATGCGCGGCAAGAAGCACTGGCTGTGGCGCGCGGTCGATCAGAACGGTTTCGTTTTGGATGTTTTGGTGCAAAGCCGCCGCAATACGAATGCGGCCAAGCGCTTGATGCGCAAACTTCTGAAGCGACATGGATCGCCGCCGCGTGTCATGATCACCGATAAATTGCGTTCATACGGGGCGGCAAAACGAGAGGTCATGCCCGGTGTCGAACACCGATCGCACAAGGGCCTGAATAATAGAGCCGAGAATTCCCATTGGCCGACGCGGCAGCGAGAGAGGGCGATGAAGCGGTTCAAATCCCCGAGGCAGTTGCAACGATTTCTTTCCATCCATGATCCGATTGCCAACTTGTTCCAGCTTCCTCGCCACAAAATGACATCCACCGATTTCCGTGAAATGAGATCACTTGCGACGCAAACTTTGCGCGAAATCGCACAGGTTAGAGCAGTATAGCTTCCGGGTGCGGATAACTCACTGGCCCAGGTCAGTTAAGTTAAGTTTACGGTGCCATTCTGTGACTTTAACGGGAGCTCGACCTAAGTGCAGGGTCAGCCCAACTACGCATGCTTCCCGCCCTTGGTGTCGAGCGCAGAGAACGACGGAGTGTTCAAAGACTCAGTTGTTTCGCTGAAGCACATTGCCACTAACTCATCTTAAATACGGTTTAAATCATCGTGACCTATGATCTCTCTAAATATTCAGAGAGAAATAAGTCTTGACCCAAAGCAATTTTCAGCCAGATCCCGGCCCTCATCTCAACCTCATTGGCGCACAGCTTTTATCTCGCTCCGATCTGCGGAAACGCTGGCAATGGGGGAGTCATTCATTTTTTCAGCGTGCCGAGGCAGATGGTCTTCTTCTTGCACGGCGCTCATTCGGGCGACCTGGATATTGCTGGGACGACATATGGGCTTTTGAAGGTGGATCACCGCCGGATGGTCTGGAAGAAGCATACCGGGCAACATTGATCACTCCGGGCGCATTATCGCAACTCTGTCCATTTCGGCCTGCAACATTGATCCGCAAAGCGACCGCTGGAGAAATCCAGCATCGAAGGATCGGGCGCGCTATCCGCTTTGTGCCGGTTGAAGCGCAACGTTGGCTGCAGGGTTGGGCATGAGAAACCTTGCCGCAGAACACAGCGCATTCTCGTTCATCACTAAAAATGGCACTGTGAACACAACGGTCCCGCAGCTTTATGGCCCAAAACTCCAGACCCGTCCTGTTCAGGTGCCGCCATTGCGCAGCAGAAGTTTTAATGACGAGCAAAAATCATGAATGAACAAAGCACGCACTCAATCAACACTTTACAAGATGTCGCCCGGCTGCTGCCGCAGCTTTATTCAGAAAGCTCTGCCAAAGTATATTCTGCCGCGTTCCACCGGATCGAGAAGCTCACAGGTCAGCGGCTGGTACATCTGCCTGCGAACGAAAAAGCCTGGGCGTCGCTGGCCTCGAGTATTGTCTGGGCAGGGCATTTCAAGGGGCGCACGCCGCAAGCAGCAGAACGCGCCTTTGAGACATGGCGCGGCAAGATCGGTGCAGCGATCAAGAGGGCTCGCGCAGGAGCAAGCGGGCCAACAAATTCTACCTCAGAGGCCGTTCAGGCCGCCCAAGCTTGGGACATGATCCATGGCTACATCAAGGACGTCGAAAACACCTTTGCTGCCGATGGCACCCAGGTACTGCCCAACATGTCCGCG
>JAPKCR010000578.1 GCA_026421135.1 Sulfitobacter sp.
CGGTTCTCCCTGCTGCAACGTATCAAACCATACAGGATTGAATATATCCAAACAACCCTGTATGGACATCTTATGAATACGCTAGAAATCCTCACTGAAACCGCCCCAAAACCGCGATTGGGCCGTGCTGACTGGTTGCGTGCCGCGATGCTCTACTTGATGGAAGAGGGCATCGATGCAGTTCAGATCACGCGGCTTGCCACATCCATCGGCGCAAGTCGCGGCAGCTTTTACTGGCATTTCAAATCGCGACAAGAATTGCTGGACGGTTTGCTGGACGAATGGTTCGCCGTGAACGGCAAGCGGATCAAACAGGTGCTGGAGCATGCAGACAGTCTAGATCGCGGCGTGCTGTCGTTCTTTGCCGTCTGGACCAATCCGGACAATTTCAACTCACCGCTGGAGCAGGCCGTGCGGGACTGGGCGCGCCTCGACGGGCGGGTGCTCAAGGTGGTGAGGGACGAGGATGCCAACCGGATCGCTGTCATTGCCGCATTGTTCGAGCGGTTCGACTATTTACCCCAAGAAGCCGTCGTGCGTGCACGTGTGCTGTATTTTGCGCAAGTGGGGTATTTCGCGATGAACCCCGAAGAGGTCATAGAAGAACGCATGTCGATGCTGGACGATTACTACTTTGCCTTTACCGGCAAGGTTCTCGACCCGACGGTTAGATCATCGTTTCGCAGCGACTGGATCGCCTTCAGTAAAATCAATCCATCCAAGGGAGATTCAGATGCTTGGTGAAAACAAACCACGCCGGTCAGGTGGCCGCCGTCGCGCGCAATCAGATGCGGCAAAGCCAGTGCGCGCAACGGATTATGTAAACCTGCGCCATCCGTTTCAGCCCCAAGCTGTGTTTTCTGACGACGAAATCGCAAACATCCACAACACCGCCCTGCGGGTGATTGAAGGATTGGGCATCAAGGTTCTGCTGCCCGAGGCCCGCAATATCTTCCGACAGGCAGGCGCACGCGTTGAGGATGAAATGGTGTTCGTAGGGCGCGATATCGTCACCGCTGCTTTACAAACCGCGCCCGCGTCCATTCGCTTGCGCGCCGCGAATCCCAAGCGCGCGCTGACATATGAGAACGGCGCGATGTTGTTCATGGCGGGTGCGGGTTGCCCGAACGCGACCGACCTCAAACGAGGTCGCAGGCCGGGTGATCTGGAGGCCTATGTTGAGACATTGAAGTTGGCGCAGACCTATGACGTGATCCACATGCTTGGCCCCTGTGTTGAACCTCAAGACGTCCCAATACAGTTTCGTCATTACGAGATGATGCGTGCGCAACTGACCCATTGCGACAAACCGATGTTTGTCTATTCCCGAGGATCGGAGCAGGTGAACGACAGTTTCGAGATGATCCGCTTGGCGCTGAACCTGTCTGACGATGATTTTACGGATGGGGTTTGGGGCACGACGGTTATCAACTCGAACTCACCGCGCATGCTAGATATTCCAATGGCCCAAGGGTTGATCGACTTTGCCCGCGCCGGCCAGATGTCCATCATCACACCGTTCTGCTTGGCGGGCGCAATGGCCCCGATCACCGTTGCCGGGGCGCTGACCTTGCAGCATGCCGAAGCGCTTACAGGCATCACATTGGCCCAACTGACCCGTGCAGGTGCACCAATCAGCTACGGCGGGTTCAGCTCGAACGTGGACATGAAATCAGGTTCTCCGGCGTTTGGAACGCCTGAACATGTGAAAATGCAGATCGGCGCAGGCCAATTGGCACGCCACATCGGGTTGCCTTGGCGTTCTGCGACGGGGGCTGCATCAAACGCTGCTGACATGCAGGCCGCGAACGAAACGAACATGGCGATTTGGGGCGGGGCAATGGCCAATGCCACGCTGACGGTCCACGCAGCGGGCTGGTTAGAGGGAGGATTGAGTTTCGGTTATGAGAAATTCATCAACGATGTCGAAGCCTTGCAAACAATGGCTGAACTGTGTGTGAAACCCGTAGGCAATGATGCTGAGATCGGGTTTGATGCCTTGGCCGAGGTTGATCCCGGGGGGCATTTCTTTGCCACGCAGCACACGATGGATCGGTATCAGTCGGCGTTTTACGCGCCTCTTGTCTCGGACTTGACGAATTTTGGTGCGTGGACGGAAGCTGGTGCTAAAACGTCTACGCAGCGGGCGACCGACATCTGGATCCAGAACCTAGCCGAATTTAAAGACCCTGAACATGGTGCGTCGGCTGCCAGCAACATCGAGGCGTTTATCGAAACCCGTAGACAACAAGGCGGAGCTTTCCCGCAGGAATAATTAGATGCGCCTGACACTTGTTGACACCCTATCGGCGATCTTTTTCTTCACCATTCTGGCCGCAGTAACTGAACTCTATGTCGCGGGAATGGAAACTGCAGCAGTATTGAAGACCCGGCTTGTCATGATCCCGATGATGATCTTCATGGGACGGCCGTACGGTGCATCGCGCGATTGGTTTTTCGCGATGACCAAACCAACTGTCCCTTGGAGCAAGCCCCTTAACGATGGGGTGGCATTCCTGACGTTTCAATTGCCAGTCTATGGGCTGACACTATGGATCGTCGGGGCGGTCGTGACCGAGATCGGCACGTAAGCG
>JAPKCR010000579.1 GCA_026421135.1 Sulfitobacter sp.
CCAGCTTTCTGCTGTCGCAGAGTTGACCGTGTCATATTCAAAGATAGAGGCGTTGTTAATCAGGCAGGTGATAGGGTAGCCCAAAGCCTCTGTTGCGCGGGAAAACAGGCTTTGTGTTTCATCCTCGTTCAACAGGTCAGCTTGCACGGCCACGCCACGCTGGCCGGCCGCCTTTAAGGCGGCGACAACCTCGTCTGCGCCCTTGGAGGAAGTATTGTAGTGCACCGCAACGTCAAAGCCACGATCCCCAAGATACAGCGCCATTGCCCGGCCCAGCCGCGTACCGGCCCCCGTTACCAATGCAGTTTTCATCATGCGGCCTTCCTCAGATCAAAATAACCGTCAGGTACAGCGCATATAGTCCGCAAAGAACAATACCCCAAACCCGTGTGATATCGTGACGCAAATAGACAAAGGGGATCAGTAACAAAGATGCCCCCAACATCACCCAGAAATCAAACCGCATGAACTGCGGATCAACCTCAATTGGGCCAATCAGGCTGGCTACGCCGATAATGCCCAACAGGTTGAACATGTTTGACCCGATAACGTTACCCAATGCCACATCCGCCTGACGGCGCAATGCGGCCATGACGGTCGTCGCCAATTCCGGCAAAGACGTACCAATCGCTACAAGTGTCAGCCCGATGACCGTATCGCTGATACCATAGGCCCGTGCGATGATGGACGCATTGTCGACCAGCAAACTCGCACCCAATGGCAGGCCAATCAGACCCAAGACCAGAAAGACGGCAATGCGCCAGCCCGGCATGTCGGGATCGGCCCCTTCGGGTTCTTCTACGTCGTCTTCGCTATTATCGTTGCATTCCTTGCGGTGGATCTGTGAATCGCGGAACGCGTCAAACAAGACATATGCCAGACAGGCCAATAACACGATTCCGGCCCAAGCGTCGTAGACACCGCGCAGCGCCAACAGAATAAACAGAATCGACGCCGCGATCATCATGCTGAATGTCTTGCGCGTGTGGCATTCAGACGTGTGCATCGTTGCCAGCAACGCGGGCACCCCCAGCACCAACAGAATATTTGCGGTATTTGACCCCACGACGTTACCAAGCGCGATCCCCGGCGCATCATCCAAAATCGCTTTGATCGAAATCAGCAATTCCGGAGCAGAGGTGCCGAATGCCACAATCGTCAAGCTGACGATCAGCGCAGGCACGCCCAAACGCAACGATAGGTTTACTGCGCCCTTAACCAGCGCATCGCCTGCCAAAAGCAGGATCACCAACCCAAGAATGCTTAGCAGCCATGGCATCATCATCTGCGTTTATCCCCACAGCCACAGGGGCCTTTACCAATGCGGTAGCGTCCGCAGGACTTGCACTTTGACTGGCTAAACCGTTTGCCACCCAGCCAGTGCATTTTGCCAAACCAGGCAAGTACGCCCATGGCGACAAGAAACAGCAAGACAACCTTGAGAACCATACTTAAAGGCCGAACTTTGCATAAGCGGCACGTTCTTCGATGCCATCGACAGCGTCACCGAGAATTTGCGCCCCAAATCGCGACAGCAGACCTTTTTTGTTGCCGTACCGAACAAGTCGCACCTTGTCGCCAAAGCGGTCTTTGAGCATCGGTGACAGATGGCCAATGCCATCGATCAGACCCAGCTCGGTTGCGCGCCTTGCCAGCCAAATCTCGCCTGTGAACAAATCGGTTTCTGTGTCCAGCTTGTCACCGCGCCGGTCTTTGACGTGATCAATGAAATTTGTATGAATATCGCCAAGCAAGGTCTTCAATCGGGCAACATCGTCTGCCTTTTCGGGGCGGAATGGGTCGAGCATGGATTTCGACTGACCAGCCGTATAGACACGCCGCTCGATACCATAGCGGTCAATCAGTTCGTTCAACCCGAACGACGATGAAATAACGCCAATTGACCCGACAATAGAACTTGGGTCTGCATAAATTTCGTCCGCGGCCGCCGCCAGCCAATAGCCACCCGACGCCGCAACGTCTTCGACAAACGCGATGACGGGCACTTCTTTTTCCTCGGCCAATCGTCTGATCCGCGCACCAATCAGGGACGACTGAACCGGACTGCCCCCGGGGGAGCTGATCTCAAGCGCGACGGCCGCGGGTTTACCCCGACGGAAAGCTTTTTCAATAGCGGGCCCGATGCTTTCGTCACTTAGGCCGACGCGGCCACGGCCGCCGATCACACCAGACAAACGAATGACCGCAACGATCGGGTGCGACGACAGGAAAGGAATGTATTTTCTCATAGTTTGCATGTAGAGGGCCCATCGTTCTCAAACAAGGCAGTTGCCAAGATACTTATTGCCGAATGCGCCAGCCCGTCCGGAAAATCCACCAAATTACGGCAAGACAGAACGCGGTAAAACCCGCTATCGCGAAAAGGCTGATCACGATCGGCACATCAGCAGCGCCGAAAAAGGACCAACGGAACCCAGATATCAGATAAACTACAGGGTTGAAGTGTGAAATCACCTGCCACACCGGCGGCAACATCGAGATGGAGTAAAACGACCCACCCAGAAACACGAGGGGTGTGATGATCAGCAGCGGAACCAACTGAAGCTGTTCGAAATTGCCTGCCCAGATCCCG
>JAPKCR010000580.1 GCA_026421135.1 Sulfitobacter sp.
TGTGGCGACCAGAAAATAGGTCAGGTTCAATCAGATAGGCGATCACGCAGGGGTCATGCAGCGGTGCCCCATCCGAGCCGTATTTTTCCTTGTCGAACCGTTCGAAAAAATCGGTCATCTGCGCCACCGCAATGCCCACCGGCGTACCCAAAGCGCGAAAAGCGTCATTGCGGGCCTTCGTGACCAGCGCTTTATGGGTTACATCAAGTGGCATCACTACGATCGGCACACCGAATTTAAACACGATGTCAGCCGCTTGCGGATCGACATAAATGTTGAATTCTGCGGCAGGGGTGATGTTGCCCCCTTCGAAAAAGCCACCGCCCATCAGCACGATCTTGGCGATGCGCGCTGCGATATCCGGTGCCTTCTGCAGTGCTGTGGCAATGTTGGTCAACGGCCCCAGCGGACACAAGGTGATCGTGCCGGGCGCGTATTCGCGCAGGGTGTGGATGATAAAATCGACAGCATGCCCGGGGTCAGGGACCGTCTCGGGCTCCGGCAGATCGGGACCGTCAAGGCCGGTCTTGCCATGCACATGCTCTGCCGTGACCAGCGCGCGGCCCATCGGACGGTCGCAGCCCGCATAGACTGGCACATGAGAAACGTCTGCCAAGTCCATTATCTTGCAAGCATTTTTTGTCGTCAGATCCAGCGGCACGTTGCCCGCGACACAGGTAACGCCAAGCACCTCGATATCTTCGGGGCTGGCCAGCGCCAACAGGATCGCAACCGCGTCGTCCTGACCGGGATCGGTGTCGATGATAATCTTGCGCGGTGTCATGTCACGTCTCCTGTCGATTTGCCCGAGCCTTGCCGTATGCCGCGCGACTTGTCCAGCAGACAACACTTGGACTAGCTGCGTTCCGCCCGTTTCACCGCATCCCACAGTGCATCCATCTCGGCCAGATCACTGTCAGTGGGGGTTTTTCCCATGTCGGCAAGCCGGGCCTCGACCCCTTCGAAACGGCGGATGAATTTGGCGTTGGCGCTGCGCAGGGCCGCTTCGGGATCTAGGCCCAAATGCCGCCCCAGATTGGCCATCACAAACATCAGATCACCGAATTCTTCTTCGACCTCTGCTTGGCTCAGCGTATCGCGTGCTTCGACCAATTCGGCGGCTTCCTCGGTTATTTTTGCGACCACATCGCCGGTGTCGGGCCAGTCAAACCCCACGCGGGCAGCGCGTTTTTGCAGTTTGTAAGCGCGCAGCAAGGCGGGCAACCCTACGGCAACCCCGTCCAGCGCGCCACCTTGGGCCTTGTCCGCACGTTCGGCCGCTTTGATCTTTTCCCAATCGGCTGTTTGCTGATCTGCTGATTTATCACGCGATTCAGCGCCGAAAACATGCGGGTGCCGCGCGACCATTTTGTCAGAGATATTGCGCACAACGGATTGGAAGGTGAAATGCCCGTCTTCTTCGCCCATAGCCGTGTGATAGACAGTCTGGAGCAGCAGATCACCAAGTTCTCCTTCAAGCTCGGGCCAGTCGCTGCGCTCAATCGCGTCTGCAACTTCGTAAGCTTCTTCAATGGTATAGGGGGCTATGCTGGCAAAATCCTGTTCGATGTCCCAAGGGCACCCGGTTTGAGGATCACGTAACCTGCGCATGATCTCTAGCAACCGCTCAATTCCTGCGCTTTGATCATGGATCAATGCATCTTTCGTCTTCTCGCCCATTGCAGCGCCCTTGTGTCTGGTGTCAGATGCAACCTGACCAAGATATTTGCAGGAGTCCACCCAATGCCCGTCGTGAACCGCATCGCGGATTTTGCCCCTTTGATGACCGAATGGCGCAGACATCTGCACACCATTCCAGAACTAGGCTTTGACTGCCCAAAGACCGCGGCCTTTATCAAAGCACGGCTCGAAGAATTCGGTGTCGACGAAATTCACGAAGGCATTGCGAAGACTGGCATTGTGGCGATCATCAACGGCAGAGGCGACGGCCCCACAATCGGTCTGCGGGCTGATTTTGACGCGCTGCCCATCGAGGAAGAAACCGGCGTCGACTATGCATCGACCCATGGCGGAAAAATGCACGCTTGCGGCCATGACGGTCACACCGCCATGTTGCTGGGGGCCGCGAAATATATGGTCGAGACACGCAATTTCGCAGGTCGCGTGGCGCTGATTTTCCAACCCGCCGAAGAAGACGGCGGTGGCGCGCAAGTCATGTGTGCCGAAGGGATGATGGACCGTTTTGACATCGCCCAAGTTTACGGAATCCACAACATGCCGGGCGCCGAGTTCGGCAAGTTTTTCACCACGCCGGGGCCAATCATGGCTGCGGTCGATTCATTCACAATCCAGATTAGCGGGCGCGGCGGACATGGTGCGATGCCACACGAAACCGCCGATCCCGTTGTTGCGGCCTGCGGTATTGTGCAGGCAATACAGACGATTTCCAGCCGGAACGTGTTGTCGGCGCAGGAACATGTGATCTCGGTCACGCAAATCCACACCGGTTCGGCCAGCAATATTATTCCCGACACGGCAATGATCAACGGGACCGTGCGCACCTTTGACAAAGATGTGCAGACGCTGATCCGCACCCGTATGAAGGAGATCGTGCAAGGACAAGCGGCAAGCT
>JAPKCR010000035.1 GCA_026421135.1 Sulfitobacter sp.
GGTTTGTCACCCGCGCGCCCGAGACCGAGATTATCTATAAATGTTCTGATTATTACGCGCAGGACGTCGAAGGCGCGGTTGCTTGGGATGATCCGGACATCGGGATCGATTGGGGTCTTGGCGATACGTCACCGGTTTTGTCAGATAAGGACGCAAAAGCGCCCTCTTTGGCGGCTCTTAACAGCCCATTCACGTTTGAGGGTGCATAGATGAAGTTATTGGTAACGGGCGGTGCGGGGTTTATCGGCTCGGCCGTGGTGCGGCTGGCAGTGGCGCAGGGGCATAGCGTGGTTAATCTGGATGCGCTGACCTATGCGGCCTGTCTTGAGAACGTGGCTAGCGTAGCCGGCAGCCCGCTTTATGCGTTTGAGCAGGCTGATATCTGCGACCGCGCCGCGCTTGACCGGATTTTTGCGGATCACCAGCCCGATGCGGTAATGCATCTGGCCGCCGAAAGCCATGTAGACAGGTCCATTGATGGTCCCGGCGCGTTTATCCAGACCAACATCACCGGCACCTATACCCTGCTCGAAGCCGCGCGCGCCTATTGGCAATATGCTGGCAAGCCGGACGGTTTCCGCTTTCACCATATCTCGACCGACGAGGTCTTCGGCTCGCTTGGGCCCACCGGCCAGTTCACCGAAGACACGCCGTACGATCCGCGCAGTCCTTATTCCGCGTCCAAAGCTGCCAGCGACCATCTGGTGCGCGCCTGGGGCGAGACATATGGCCTGCCGATCATCATGACGAACTGTTCCAACAACTACGGCCCGTTCCACTTTCCCGAGAAGCTGGTGCCAGTTGTGATCCTCAAGGCGCTCGCCGGTCAGCCGATCCCGGTTTATGGCGACGGTGCCAATGTGCGCGACTGGTTGTTTGTCGAAGACCATGCCGACGCGCTGTTGACGGTGCTGACCAAGGGCGAACTGGGGCGTAGCTATAACATCGGCGGAGAGAACGAGGTCAGCAATCTGGAGCTGGTGCGGATGATCTGCGCTTTGTTGGATGATCGCCACCCAAGCGGGGCACCCCATGCCGATCTGATCACCTTTGTCACCGACCGCCCGGGCCATGACCAGCGCTATGCCATCGACCCGACACGCATCAGCACCGAGTTGAACTGGCAGCCCTCGGTCACAGTAGAAGAAGGGCTGGCCCGAACCGTCGATTGGTACCTTGCAAACGAAGACTGGTGGCGTGCCTTGCAAAACCGCAGTGGTGTTGGCGAACGGTTGGGCACAGCTTGAAGATCCTAGTATTCGGCCATAGCGGTCAGGTCGCCACAGAACTGCGCGCGCTAATCGGCGCAGACATCCAGATCACCGCCCTTGACCGGGCTGGCGCCGATCTGACCGACCCCACCGCCTGCGCCGCTGCAATTAATACGCACGCGCCCGATGCCGTGATCAACGCCGCCGCCTACACCGCCGTCGACAAGGCCGAAACGGATCAGGCCACCGCCGATCTGATCAACGCGCAGGCCCCCGCCGCGATGGCCCGCGCTTGTGCCGCGCGCGACATCCCGTTTGTGTCAATCTCGACCGATTATGTGTTTTCCGGTGCAGGAACAGACCCTTGGCAACCGGGCGATCCCACCGATCCGCAAGGGGCTTACGGCCGCACCAAGCGCGATGGAGAGGTCGCGATCAAAGCGGCTGGCGGTCGCTGGGCCGTGTTGCGCACCTCTTGGGTCGTGTCGGCCCACGGCAATAACTTTGTCAAAACCATGCTGCGCCTTGGGGCCGAACGTGACGCACTTACAATTGTCGCCGACCAGATCGGCGGGCCGACAGGTGCCGCCGAGATCGCACAGGCCTGTGTGACCATCGCCAAGACACTGCTGTCAGAGCCGCAAAAATCCGGCATTTACCATTTCTCAGGTACCCCCGACACCAGTTGGGCCGATTTCGCCCGCGCGATTTTTGATCAAGCGGGCATCACCTGCGATGTCAATGACATCCCATCATCCGACTACCCGACGCCCGCTAAACGTCCGCTAAACTCGCGGTTGGCGTGCAGCGCCACGCAAGCCGCATTTGGTATCGCACGCCCAGAATGGCGCGATAGCCTGACCCGGATTATCGACCAACTTGATGTTTCCAAGGACTGATTTCTCATGACGCAAACTATTTCTCAGGCGCCCAAACGCAAAGGTATCATCCTCGCCGGAGGTTCAGGTACGCGGCTGTATCCGATCACCATTAGCGTGTCGAAACAACTGCTCCCGATCTATGACAAGCCGATGATATACTACCCGCTGTCGGTTCTGATGCTGGGCGGCATCCGCGAGATCGCGGTAATCACCACCCCGCAAGACGCCGAGCAATTCAAACGCGCGCTTGGCGATGGCAGCCAATGGGGCGTGTCGCTGACCTATATTACCCAACCCAGACCCGAAGGTCTGGCGCAGGCATATCTGCTGGCCGAGGATTTCCTTGACGGTTCGCCCTCAGCCATGGTTTTGGGCGACAACATCTTTTTCGGCCACGGCCTGCCCGAAATTCTCGCTGCTGCCGATGCGCAAGGAACCGGCGGCACCGTCTTTGGCTACCGCGTATCAGACCCTGAACGCTATGGTGTGGTCGATTTTGATGAAAATGGCCAAGCCCGCCAGATTATCGAAAAGCCCGAGGTCCCGCCGTCAAACTACGCCGTCACGGGTCTGTATTTCCTCGACAACACTGCGTCTGAGCGCGCCAAGACCGTTCAGCCTTCCGCGCGCGGGGAACTTGAGATCACTACCCTGCTGGAAACCTATTTGCACGACGGATTGCTGAACGTTCAACGCATGGGCCGCGGCTACGCATGGCTCGACACCGGCACCCACGGCAGCCTGCTGGACGCTGGCAACTTTGTGCGTACTCTTGAAACCCGCCAAGGCCTGCAAACTGGCAGCCCGGACGAGATCGCATTTAATCAAGGCTGGATTGGTGAAGACAAGCTGGAAGAACGGGCTAAGCTCTTCGCGAAAAACGACTACGGAGACTATCTCGAAGGGCTGTTGAAACAGGGTAATCGTAGTCAGTTTTAAGTTGATCCACGTCAAAGACCGGGGCGCTGCGTCGCTTTCATAGTGATACAACCGATAAAAAGGAAGCTTGCCTGCCGTGGACAAAATCGGAAGCGATCAAGAAGACACACCGCTCGCGCCCTCTTTGGGTGCACCGCAGTTCAGACCTGCATCAACCGCAGATCTGGCGCAGTCGCTAAGGCTTGGGTGGGCTGACTTAAGGCAGGCCCCTGTTTTCGGATTGGGCTTCGCCGCTGTCTATGTGATCGCGGCTTGGGCAATGACGTGGATCACTTGGCAAACCGGCACAACATTCTGGCTGGTGCTGGCCGTCTTCGGGTTTCCCTTGCTTGGCCCCTTCATCGCCGTGGGCCTTTACGAGGTATCGCGCCGCTTGCACGCGCAAGAACAGCTAAGCTGGTCTGCAATTCTGGGCGTCGTGGTACTGCAACGCAAACGATCCCTGCCCATGATCGGCGCGATCAGTATTGTTATCTTTCTGTTTTGGTTCTTTCTGGGCCACATGATTTTTGCCCTGTTTCTCGGCTTGTCGCCTATGTCCAATATATCCTCCTCGATTGAAGTATTCTTGACGCCGAACGGCCTGACCATGTTGACTGTGGGCAGCGTCGTGGGTGCAATTTTTGCACTGCTTTTGTACATGATCACTGTCCTTGCAATGCCAATGGTGTTGGACCGAGAGGTGGATTTCGTGACGGCTATGGCCACCAGTTTTGGCTATGTCGCGGCCAATATGGGTGTCATGCTGGTTTGGGCCGCATTTATTGCGACAGTGACACTGGTGTCACTTGTGCCGCTGTTTCTGGGTCTGTTCATCGTGCTGCCGCTGTTGGGCCACGCCACTTGGCATTTGTATCACTTGTTGATTGAAACCCGCAGCTAACTGGCAAGGATTTTGGTAAAGAAGTGTACGCCCTTGACGCTTTGACAACCCTGATTAAGCCGCAATTGTCCCAAGATAATACCTGCACGTCGACAATATAGACGCCCATTTGCAGGCGAGGGTCGCCATGAAATTTCCAAGTCTGCATTGTCTTCGACCGCGGGTTTAGGTGGCGACGGTTTTACGCCCTTTCGAATGCGTGGTTTGCTTTATCTGCGGTCGTCTTACTCCCTTCGAATTAAGGCGCACCGAGCACAAGACCCGATACGCGCGGGCGTGACTGGTGATCACCTGACCACAGCCATGACGGCTGCCTGTCACAACAGCGCTTGGCTGGCGTCAGCCATCGCCGGTTAGGCGCAATGCCGGACAAGACAAACGTCAATCGCTCGGCTAGGTTGTGAATTGAGGGGCCAATGCATGAACAAACCAGCTTGTAAGGATCGGATCGTATTGCGTGCATTGGGCGGTGCGTGGATCGAGCTTCCGGGAACGACTGGCCGTATTACCGCACGCAAGCAGGTCGCCGTCATTGCCTATCTGGCGCTGGACCGGTTCAGCGCGTCCCGCGATCTTTTGGCCGGTTTGTTGTGGGGGGATGTGCCGGACGCCAAGGCACGTGCATCGCTCAGGCAGGCGTTATCCGAATTACGTGCGGCCCATCCGGTGCTGCGCGATGCCCTTATGATCGACCGGGCCAATGTAGTTCTTGATCCGGAGAGCATCGAAATTGATACCGTCCAATTGCTTGAGGAACTGAAAGCAGGCCAGCTACCCAATGCCGTGCGCGCAGGTGGCGAACTGGTGAATGACATCCTGTATGGGTTCGAAACCATGGGCAGCCGGTTCGCGGATTGGTTGGTCGATACAAGGCGGCAAATATCCGGTGGGTATTTGGAGTGCATCAGCCAAGCCGCTGCTCGGGACGACCTCACGCCGACCTTGCGCATGGATATGGCGGATGCCGCACTTGGCCTTGATCCGCTGGGCGAAAACCATTGCAGGTTTGCGATGCAACTTGCCAATGATCTGGGCGACATCGGGCGGGCGTTACAGACCTATGCCGCGTTTTATGCCCGGATGGAGGCCGAATTGGATATGGAGCCATCGCTTCTGACCCAAGACCTTGCTGCTGCAATCAAGATGGGCGCGACCGACCGCAAGACGACCGGCCCCGTTTCACCAACAGCACAAAAGCGCGCGACGCCCCAGGGCGCCCCCAACGCTCCCGCGAAACCAGTTTCAACGCATGGCAGGCCGGTGTTGGCGGTTCTACCCCTAAAGGCGATCGGCACTGAAGGTTTGAAGGGCAATCTGACCGAAATGCTGGTTGATGATGTGGTGATGAAAATTGCCCGCCAACGCGAGATTGCGATCATCTCGCGGGTATCAATCCGGCATCTTGCCAGCCGCCCCGATGTTGCCGCCGTTTTGCGCGACAAGATGAATGTCCGCTATCTGCTAAGTGGCACCATCAGGCTGACCGGCAGTGGCTATCATCTGAACGTGGAACTGTCGCGCACCGACGACGGGCTGCTGCTGTGGGCGCACAGCCTTGAGGTAGCTGAAGACGATCTGTTTCGCGCCAACAGCGATACCGCCGAACAAGTCGTACATATGCTGGTACCGCAGTTACATAGGTCAGAACTAAGCGATATCCGCGTCAGCGACATCAGTAACCTGACCGCCTATCAAAAACTGCTCAAGGCGCAGGAACTGGTGTACACCCTTTCGGCCCCCCAACTCGAGGCTGCCGGACATCTCTTGCATGATGCGGTCAATACATGGCCCGGCTATGTCCCCGCGCGGGTGGCGTTGGCGGATTGGTACAGCCTGCGTGTGGGTCAGGGGCTGTCAGAAATACCGACCGCCGACACAGCCGCCTTGAAAGCTGAGCTGGAACAGGCCCTTGCACTGGATGGGCGCAGCGGCCGTGCGACGGCGATGCTGGGCCATAACATCGCCATCTATGAACGCCGCTATGACGAGGCATTCGTTCTGTTCGATGACGCGATACGCGCCACACCGGGCGATGCAGAGACGTTGCTTTGGACGGGGCCGACGCTTGCCTATGCTGATCACGAAGCTGACGCAGTTGACCGCCTGATGCAGGCCAGCCGGCTGACCCTCGATGACCCTTTGCGCTTTCGATATGACCATTTCCTAAGCATCGCGCATTTTGCATCAGGCGACATGAAGGAAGCCGCCCGGGTCGGGTTGGCATCCATGGCGCGCAACAGCCGCTACACGTCAAATTTGCGCATCACGGCCGGCGCATGCGTCGTCATCGGCGATATGGAGAAGGCCCGCGAATTGGCCACGCGGATAATGCTGCTAGAGCCCAAATTTCGGGTGTCGAATTTTGTCAGTAGACAAGCGTTTCGGGACCCCGCCCGCCGCGCCGATTTTGGCGATCTGCTGCGTCAGGCAGGCTTGCCGAATTAGCGCACGCACCCGTCTTGACGATAGCTTGACGGCGCATGTTCCATCTTCCTCTTAACGTATCGACGCGAAAAAGGGAGACGGGAATTGTTTGGCTTTATGAATGGCGGCAGCAACGGGGGCAGCAATGGCGGCTCGAATGGTGGATCAAATGGCGGGTCCAATGGTGGATCAAACGGCGGGTCGAACGGGGGCAGCGCAGGATTTTCGGTGCCTGCCGACGGAATTGCAAATACTGCCGGAGTTCTGCCTTTTGATGGTGTCGTCACTCTTGAGGATATTGACGTCGCCTGTCTGCCCACCGGGCTGAATTTCCCGACGGCGTCTTGGTCGCCGGATTTGCGCGCGCAGTTGGTGTTGGGCGAATTTGGCACATGCGGTTGGCGCAAAACCAACCCCACCGGCACCGTACCGCGTGAGCGGTGGGAACATAGCGACGGCTTTAGCCTTGCGCCCGCCCCCCTGGATCATGTTGGCAGCGCCGAGGCCGAAATCGCCGCCCTGCTAGAAAAGCGCGACACCCAACGCAATGGCGCGCGGATGTCGGAAATCGCATGGCAAGCGGATCGCCCCGCAGATTACTGGACCACTCTGCTGTCGATTGACCGCGCAAGTAAACCGGCAACCATGGCAGTCATCGCCTGCGCCTATACCGTTGGGCAGATGGTCGGAATGTATTTCAAGGACTTCTTTGCCCGCGCTCGCCCGGCGCATCTGTTGCCAACCTTGATGACGGTCGTGCCCACGCCCAATCACCCATCCTATCCCTCAAACCATGCGCTGCAGAACGAGTTGGTGGCGCTGCTATTGCTCCGTCTGCTGCCGGATTCCCTCAAGAACTGTTATAGTGATGCGATCAATTCGATGGCGTTTCGCCTTGCTGAAAACCGCGAGATCGGCGGATTGCATTTCTCGCAGGATACAGACGCGGGACGCAAGATTGCCCACTGGTTGGACAAGACTTATCTGCGCAATCTTGAGACGATGCAGGCCCTGTTGGCCGAGGCGAGATCCGAATGGAATGTCAATGGGCACAGCACGATGCGCAACCTGCCCTATCTGAATGGCATTTCCTACGCGAGCAGCTTTCAGGGTTCAACAAACACCCCAAAAACGGAGGAAACGGTATGAGCGTTCGCCCATCCTTTGGCGCTGTCGTTCCAGACAAGGACGCCTATCAAGCAGACCTTGGTGTGAAAATCACACGCGCCGCCCCACTGAGGCTCGAGGCTGACGCCCCCATTTCGCTGGACGAGGGATGGCGCTATCTGTGGCCGACGCGCGACCAATTTGGACGCGGCACCTGTGTGGCCTTTGGCACCATCGCCGCCATCGAACTGTTCCGCGCCCGCGAAATGGATCTGCCCCCCGAACGCCTGTCCGAGCAGTTTTTGCACGAACAAATGTCGTCACAATTTCCACTCGCGGCTGCCGAAGTTAGCGCGATGCCCGATGGCGGGTCGCTGCTCCGGCAGGCCTGGCAGGTGATCGAAAACCGCGGTGTGCTGGATGCGGAAAAACAGCCCTATCGTCCAGCGGCGCACGGCATTGATCCAAGCGGCCCGCAGGCGGCGGCCGAACTTCAGACGGCGGCGGACGCCCACCGGTTCACCTGTTTAAGTTATGGCAGGATTGGCCATTCCAAAGAGGAGGACGACCCGCGCACCGTCTTCTTTTCTTCGGGCGATGAAATTGCGCTGACCCTTTTGAATTTTCTCAAGGATGGCTATCCGGTGGTGATTGGCATTCCGCTATTCCTGCATCCCAGCGGGTTGACCAACTGGACGCTTCCTTCGGTTCTGGCGCACGGAGTTGTGCATTGCCCCGATGATGCAAATGCACCCGCCCTGGAGGGGCCGCGCGACGACGGGCATGTGATTTGCCTGACCGGTTTTATCCCGAATGCTGGCGAACCGTTGGGCGGCTGGTTTACCTTTCGCAACAGTTGGGGAACGGAATTTGCGTCGCGATCCCTTGGCGGTATGGCTGCGGCGGGGTCTTCTGGTCGCGGCAACGGCGTCATTTCGGCGACCCATGTGAACGAATACTGCTGGGAATATCTGGTCCCCGGCCCTGGCCGTGATGACCTGTCCGCGACCGCAACGCCGGTGTCGTAACACACCATCGTATCGCGCCACACCCAGACTATTGAACCAAGGACAAACCTTATGGACTATATCTTTGTAGCGCGTGGCAAAAAGGGTGATGGCTTCAGCGACGAGCCATCTGCCAGCCATTTTCTGGCCGTGCCGGAAACTTCGAATGACATGTTATATTCCCACCGGATCACAAAGACCGAATGGACCCGCGAAGTTCTTGCCAAAGCACGCGGCGGCACGCCGAACCCCAACACTGAAGGCGATATTTTATTCTATGTGCACGGCTACAATAATTCGCAGGCCAAGGTACTGGAACGTCATCGCAAACTAAAAAGGGGACTTGAATGGCACGGGTTTAAAGGCGTCGTCATCAGCTTTGATTGGCCAAGCGCATCATCCGCGCTTAATTATTTAGAGGACCGCGTTGACGCAAAGCTTTCGGCCTTTCGGCTGGTCAAAGACGGTATTGCCACATTCTCAGCCCTGCAAAGCCCTGATTGCCATATCGACATGCATATTCTGGCACATTCGATGGGGTCCTATGTGGTGCGCGAAGCATTTGATGACGCCGATGATCGGGCGCGCATCGCCGGAAAAAGCTGGGCCGTCAGTCAGATTATGCTGGTTGCGGCCGATGTATCGGTCGATTCACTGAATGCCGGCAATCCCAAGTCATCATCGCTGTATCGGCACTGCGCGCGGCTAACCAACTACTACAACCCCTTCGATGATGTCCTTTCGATATCGGCTGTGAAACGGATCGGCGTGGCCCCCCGCGCGGGCCGGCATGGATTGGGCCATCCCCGCCATGAAAAGTCGGTGAATGTGTATTGTGGGCTGCACTATGAACAGACTGTTACGATGAAGGATGTCTGGTCCGGGCATTTGTGGTATTTCGACGACCAGACCTTCATGTTGGACGTATTCCATACAATCTCGGGGCGGCTGGACCGCGCGGCCATTCCAACGCGTGAGCCAACGGATAAAGGCAACCTTGCCTTGGTCAAAACCAAGTAAGGTGACAGGGTGCATCACACGCCCACCCTTTTCTTCTGCTGGAAGCGGTGCGAAAACAGGACATGTCGAAAAAGACCCTGAACAAAGCAAACCTCGAGGCACTGGGCGCGGACCGGTTGGCCGCTCTGTTGATCGAGGTAAGCACTGGCAGCGCTGACATCAAACGCCGCTTGCGGCTTGAGTTAAGCCACAACCTTGGCGCTGAAGAGTTGGCGCGAGACGTGCGCAAAAGGCTGGCCTCGATCCGCAGGTCAAAAAGCTTTGTTGGATGGCGCAAACGCAAGGCAATGGTCAAAGACCTAAATACCCAAGCCGAAATGATAACTGCCAAGATCGCCCCCGATGCGCCGACGGAAGCGTTTGAATTGCTGTGGCAATTCACTGAGCTCGCACCATCAGTGTTCG
>JAPKCR010000581.1 GCA_026421135.1 Sulfitobacter sp.
TGGTCCAAGCGGTTGTTGGCGATTGCATGAAGAACGCAGTCATCATCGGCGCAACAAACCGTTCGCTTCCTGGACGCAACAACACGCTGTGCTACTCACCTGCATTGATCGCGACCAAAGACGACATTGATCAAATTGTGACAGCCACATCCAACGCATTGACCACCGTCTTCGGTTAAGTCGAGTTCACGTTGAATACAAAAGGCGGGCCGTCACGGTCCGCCTTTTTTGTGTTTCATCAATGCTGTTACCTGACGCTCGCAGCCCGATAGCGACCCTTAAAAGTCATTGTTTGTCGTTATTTTATTTGACACGTGAAGAAGCCGCGACCTAGCGTTTAGAGCGACAATGCCCTCTCACTTTAGGATCTATTTATGCTCGAAGAAGCCAAGAACCGCACGCGCGCGCTGCAGCAATCAATGAAGGCACAGGGCATCAAATGTGCCGTGTTCACCAATGAAAGCTCAATGGCTTATCTGGCGGGTTTCTGGGGCTACCTCGGCATCGAATTTGGTCGGCCATCCATGGTTGTAGTTAAGGCACAAGACGAACCGATCGTCATCACACCCTTAATGGAGTCCGAGATGGTCGCAGAGATGACATGGGTCGAAGATGTACGTGTTTGGGAAGACTTTGGCGCACGCACTTGGGGTGCTGTGATGGCAAGCGCGCTGGGTGAAAATCCGTCCAAAGTTTGGGTCGAACGCAACACAATCCCCGCAATCGTGGGCAACTATTTGGATGACACCTACGTCGGCGTACCGATCAAAGACATCTCACCCATGCTAGGTACATTGCGCATGATTAAATCCTCGTTCGAGATTGGTGTGATGAAAGAAGCTGGCCAAATCGCAGGTGCAATGATGGCTGCGGCCCACGGCAGCCTGCGCATCGGTGTCGCTGAGTATGAAAGCGCATTAGCTGTGATTGAAGCCGGATCGCGCAAGGCGGCAACCTTCCTGACAGACAAAGTTTGGGACCGCTTCGTATCCCCCATGATCCACAACCTGCAGATCCTGCAAAGCGGCAAGGACACATCGATGTGTCCATCGCCGCGCCTCGGTCAAGCAATATGAATTGGCAGACCCCGTCTATTTCTGCTTCTGCAACATGGCGCAGTTCAAACAATACAAACTTGGCTTTGATCGCATGTTCCACGTGGGCGAAGTCAAAGACGATGCCGCCCGCGTGCAAGAAGCCGCAATCGAAGCACAGCAGGCCGCAATCGCCGCGATCGAACCAGGTGTTCTGGCCCAAGACGTCGCCGCAGCTGCCAACGCAGTTTATGAAGCACGAGGATACGAGACCGGTTACCGCAAAGGCGCTCCATCGGTGTGGCCTATCTAGAAGCGCCTGAACTGAAGGCTGGTGACATGACCGTGTTGCAAGCCGGTATGACCTTTGCGGTCGACGGCGGTATCTCAATCGATGGTGTGACGGCAGGGCGCATCGGCGACTCGGTCGTGGTGACGGAGACGGGGTTTGAATACATCACAAACTACCCTCGCGAATTACTGGTCACAGACGCCTAGAAATGGGCGGCATCCTTCGTCTTTGCGTTGGCCAATCCCCTGTGGAACTTTCCACTACAACCGCTAGGCTAGAGTGGCTTAAAAGTGTTTTGTCAGAAGCTGCATTTAAGCAAACCGATCTGCTGTTGCTGCCAGAGCTGTTTGCGACAGGCTATAATATCGGCGACCGAATCGCAGCCCGGGCAGAACTCGCAGACGGGCCAACCGCGCTAACGATTGCCACCCTAGCCAAGGCACATAACATCGCCATCCACTACGGTTTTGCTGAAACTGATGGCAACAACACATTCAACGCAGCGCAATGTTTCGGGCCCAATGGGATGCGCTTAGGCGGGCACCGCAAACTGGCCATCCCCCCAGGATTTGAAGCTGACCATTTCAAACACGGCGAAGGGTGCAGTCTGTTCATCTATAAAGGTCTGCAGATCGCGACCCTCATTTGCTATGATGCAGAATTCCCTGAAACGGCACGCCATGTTGCCAGTATGGGCGCGGAACTTATCTTGGTGCCCACAGCACTTGGGGCGCAGTGGGATTGGGTCTCTAAAACAATGGTCCCGACGCGGGCCTACGAAAACGGCGTCTTCCTCGCCTACGCCAATAGTGCGGGCACCGAGAATGGTATGGGTTTCTTAGGACAAAGCTTCATCGCCGCGCCTAATGGAAAAGAGCTGGCAAGGGCAGGTGCCTCACCGGAACTGATTTACGCAGAGCTAAAGCGGGGGCAGGTAACAAAAGCACAAAGCCGCTTGCCCTATTTGAACGATCTAAAGATGTTGAAAACTTAGATAAGAGCAGAAGTCAGCTGGTTTCTGTCTTTTAGACAAAACCAATAATCACGCTAATGCCAGCCTCTAAATAAACTGCGGACGCATTGCCTGAAACACCACCGCCGCGGCCACGTTCGCTAAATTCAATGACCGTACCCGTTTGTCCAACATCGGCAGGTTAAAGGTGCGATCTTCCATCCCGTCCAAAATCGACTTTGGCAGGCCCGCAGATTCACAGCCAAACACCAAATATGCATCGCGTTGATATTCGGGTGTGTAAAAGC
>JAPKCR010000582.1 GCA_026421135.1 Sulfitobacter sp.
CAAACGCGCATTATCTCATGCGGCCTCAGTCAAAACGCTCCAAACGGCCGGAGGTGCTGCTGTTTGAAAATTGGCTGCGAGAAGAGTTTTCTGAGGACGCCGTGTTTGAATCCTTGATCAGTTCCCCAGAGAATATCCCAACTCATCGCTGACCTAATTAAAATCGGGAATATGCGTAAATTCAGCGACAAGTTACGTGGTTCGTAGCTTTCAAGCTCGCCGCAATGGTCATACTGGGATTTGCGTGAATGGCTGGTCTCTCAGTTGCAGGGCAGCACAGATGACGATGCACCCGCCGCATTTTTTCGTGTTGCGAGCGCACGCAGCGAGAAGATTGAATTCACAGAATGGGCTCACTGCCGACAATCGTTGCGCCATGCATCAACGGCCGCAATGGGCTGTTCGCATCGCTCATGAAAGGACGGCGGTATCATGACATTCGCCGCGAAAAACAGGAATGGCTGCTTTTTCGAACGGAGCGAGGCGCTCGATGGTTCGCACTGGTTCGACCGAACCGACTCTCGAACTGCGGCAATGAGGCGTCCGCGTCAGGACAGTAGTCGGTAACAATGATGCCCCGACAGAGTGTCGAGATTGATCTACCTCATCGTACCAATGCGCTAAGGACGTTAGCTTGAGGTAACAATTAGGAAGCGTTTCACCATAATGAAAATCGTTGTCGGAATTCTGCTGGTGCTTGCGCTCGTGATTTTGGGACTGGCGACCCTTCGTTTTCTGGACCGCAGAGCGGATCAAGCCGAGTGGAAAAGGCTCGAGACGTTTCAGCCGGATGAACCCACATTATTCTCGGATAAGATGGTGGCTCACCTGCCTGAGCCAGCCCGCCGTTACTTCACCTATGCCATCCGCCTGGACACGCCGCTTTTGCCGGTGACGGTGATTGAAATGCAGGGTCAGTTCAGCCTTGGGGCGAAGGATGATCCTGGCTACAAGCCTATGGAAGCGCACCAGATACTCGCTGCGCCAGAAGGGTTTGTCTGGGCCATGCGCACGCGAGGAGGCATGCCCCTTTCGGGATCGGATTCCAGCAGATGGACCCGGTTCCGGATACTCGGACTGATCCCGGTTGCACGGTTTGGCAGCGATGCTGACCACACCCGGTCTGCTTTCGGACGTTATGTAGCCGAGGCCGTGATCTGGGCACCAGCAGCCCTATTGCCGAGGCCGGACGTTACTTGGACGAGCGTGGATGACGATACTGCTCGCGTGACCATTCATCATGGCGACCTCAGCCAAGCAGTGGACGTGACCGTCGATGGTGCAGGCAGACCTGTCGTCGTTGCCTTCCAACGTTGGACCAACGCCAACAGCGACAAGGAATACCGCTTGCAGCGCTTCGGTGCTATCACGTCAGATTTCCGCGAAGTGGGTGGATACCGCCTGCCGTTCCATGTCGAGGCGGGCAATATGTTCGGCACCGACGACTATTTCCCCTTTTTCCTCGCCGAGGTCACAAAGATCTGGTTTCCCGGGCACAAGCTCTGACAGCTATTATCTACGGCTTCTGCGGGCGATCGAGGTGCGAGCAGGGCGCTTGGTCGCGCCAACAATAGCTCAGATTTCGATTGCCACGTCCTAAGCCAACCATGGCGTGCTATCAGGTTCGGAGCTTGATAAATTCGGTGATCTCGCGGGCGACATCGGCGTCGTGGCCAAGCCAGATATGCCCGCCCTCAGTCCAGATATTTATGGTCGCGTCCGGAATCCGCTTGGCCAGACGCCGAGACGTTTCAGCGGTCCCGAAATGGTCGTCCTCGCAGGACAGGATCAGGGTCGGTACCTTGATGTCCGCATATGCGGTCGGGGACGGGGTGCCGGCCCAGAAGGCGTCGTTCCGCAGGCCATTTGCCTTGCGGCTGATCGGCATCAGGCCATCGAGGATCAATTCGGCGCGCTGCCGCTCCTTTGGCACCACGCGGGAAAGCAGCGCGGGGTCTGTCGCAAGCAGGGTGCGGATCATCTGCCCCGGCGCGAGCTTGGAGAGTGACCAGAAGGCCAAGTCGGAGTCCAGCACCAGGTTCACGGCCATCCGCTGCATGGCAGTGAACGCCACCGGGTCGCGCCCAGTCAGGTTGGCCGCTGGCACCAGCAGGACGAGGTGCGACCACCTGTCCGGATGCCGCAGCGCAAATTCAGCCGCAGTCAATGCCCCGGCCGATCCTCCGATGACGGGCATGCGCCGAATGCCAAGGTGATCCAGCAGCGCCACCAGAACATCGGCCTGATGCGCAGGCGAGGCATCGTCGGGAAAGGCGCTGCGCAGATACCCGAAACGCGACGGCGCGACGATGCGAAAGCCGCTATCGCGCAGCGCGCTGGCGAACAGCTGACCCTGGTCAAAACCGCCACCGGTCCCGTGGATCATCATCAGCGGCGGACCGTCGCCCGCCACGGCGTATTCGAGCGACCCGTTATCAGTCTCGATCAGGCTGCTGCGACGGGAAAGCCGTGCATCCGCCGCCGCAATCGCGCTTCGGTATGCACCCGTTGCATATGCGCCACAGGCCAGCACGAGCCCCCCCAGACCGGCAAGAAGGGCGCGACGTGACATCATCG
>JAPKCR010000583.1 GCA_026421135.1 Sulfitobacter sp.
CCGAACTTTTCAGGTCCAAGAATTTGTTTGGCTGATTGGTGCCTTTGTTAATCGCAGCGCAGCCATATTCCGTAAACCAGATAGGTTTTGACCCAGGCACCCAAGCGGTTGGTATCTCAGAGCGGATTCCTCCAATCCGTTCGTGATGCGGATTGGACCACCAGTTGCGGATATCCTTGTAGCGATAAATCCAAGATTCATCTTCTTGCGCATCCGTGATGGGCGTACGAATTTGTGCCGCGCGGGCTTCATCTGAATGATAATACCACGCATACCCCTCCCCGCCTTCGATGTTGGACTTGAGGTACTCAAGGTTATAGATTGCATCCCATTCCTGCGCATCCAAATGATCGCGGCCATCGCGCCAGTCCGACAAAGGCATATAATTGTCGATGCCAATAAAATCGATGTTCGGATCAGCCCAGAGCGGATCAAGGTGGAATAATCGGTCTCCGCTGCCATCTTCAGGTTGATATCCAAAATACTCTGACCAATCAGCGGCATAACTGATCTTGGCGTCTTGCCCCAACAACGCCCGCGCTTGGGCTGCAAGGTCGCGAAATCCTTGCACAGCCGTGAATACGCCAGCCGCACCCCTAATCTGGGTCAGCCCGCGCATTTCGGAGCCTATGCAAAAACCTTCGACACCGCCCGCAGCGGCGCACAAGGCGGCATAGTGCAGGATAAACCGCGAAAGCGACCATTCGTCAGGGCCCGTGTACGTCATCTGCCCGCCTGACACGTGAAAATCTGCTGCTGTCACGGTTCCAAAGAAGGTTGCGACCTGTGCTTCCGCTGTTGACGTCCCATCGGGGCTGTCAATTCGACCCGGTGCCTTGGACAAGGTAATCCGCCCGCGCCAGGGTAACTTCGGCTGGCTTTGCGCATCGCTATACGGATCCGAAAGGCTGTTGTCCCCCATCTGGTCCATTAGGATGAACGGGTAAAACAGTACGGCCTTTCCAGCCGCGTTCATCGCCTGAATCGCCTCTATCACAGACGCATCTGCCGGAGTGCTGCCATAGACCGGCCTATCGTTATCTTGCGCGATGACCTGCGCAGTCCCACGGGTCAGCGTCGATACCCGCCACGGCATGTTTTCGCCGTCAATCGTGGGGCTTTCAACCTTGGGCCTGACAGAACATTCGCCACAGCGAAGATCGTTACCAAACCATGACACAACCAATGATGCGGCTTCGAGCTTGGGCAAATCGGTCTTCAAGTTCTCAAGCGATGCCAGAAAATCTGTTGTGCCCGCAGGTGTTGATACGTTTGCACTCCATCGCGCGCCGGACCCGTCAGCATAATGTACCGGGGTGGTCGCCAGTGCATATTCGCCCGTTCCGGGGATCATCGCCACGCCGCTGACACTATGAGTGAGGCTTTGCGGACCTTCAGGTGATCCGGCTTCCTCCGGGCGAGTAACCTCGAACGAAAACTGGGGCACACGGTTGCCAAAATGCCCAAGTGGCAGGTTTTCAAACACTACATATGCCGTCCCACGATAGGCCGGTACACCATCAGCCCCTTCGACGGCCGCGATTGTGGGATCAGGCAACTGGTCGCGCGTACCGCGATAAATGCTGATGTTCAAATCGGCCTGGGCGACCTCCTCGCCATCGGCCCAAATGCGGTGCACTCCGGTGATTTCACCTTCACACAAGGCAACGGCAAGGCTGACCGAATAGCTGTATTGCGTGGTCTGCGGCGTGGATGGCGCGCCCTTGCCGCCACCGCCACTGGTCGTTGTAGTTTCAGTGAAGTCAGATGCCCAAATAATTTGCCCTCCGATCCGCATACGCCCGTACAGCTGCGTAACGGCGGCCCCTTCGCCTGCATTGGTCAAACGGAAACGATCTACCTTCCCGGTTTCGACGGCTTGCGCACCTTGCCCCAAAAGGCGCTGATCCACTGCGCGCCCCAAAGTTGCGCCCACAGCCCGTCCCACTGCCACCGAGGACAACCCCGCGAGGGTACCCCCAACCGAGCCACCAATTGCCGCACCTGCTGCAGAAAGTAATATCGTCGCCATCAGCTCGCCTCCGTCGGAAATGCAAATCGTGCCACCACACGCCGTCGCCAGGGCGCACTTAGCGGGCTTTCGGTCACACCGTGACCACTGTAGGCATGGATAAACGTAGCTTCGGGTCCAAGGCGCGCGGCCAGGCCCAGATGTTTGGCGACAGCGCTGCTGCGCATTCGGAATAACAGCACGTCACCTGCTGCTTCGTCACTAAGCGGCTTCGCCACAAGATGCCTTAGCGCTGCTTGCCATAACCGTTCATCACCTTGCGGCTCCGACCAATCCATCGAATAGGCAGGCACCACTTCTGGCTCCGGCCCCAAGACCTCACGCCAAATGCCGCGCAACAGTCCCAGACAATCGCAGCCCGCGTTTTTCGTAGCGCTTTGATGCACGTAAGGCGTTCCAATCCAGCCTCGCGCGGCCGATACGATTAGATCCTGAGAACCTGTCATCGCAAAGACCCACCCGTATTTGCACCGGACGATTTCGGCACCGCCATCACCCAGTCCTCATTCGGAATGTCAGGAAAGCCTTGAAAATTTA
>JAPKCR010000584.1 GCA_026421135.1 Sulfitobacter sp.
GTATTTTTCAAAACCGATGCCCCACAGTAGAGCTGTGCGCCATCCGCTACCCTATGCGCGGGCTTCGGGGCGGTTGTCGTCAAGGCGGTGCTCAGCTTGGCCTGTGTATCTGTGTCAAGATCGACATCGGTTTTGGCAACCCTGCAAGACAGCGAAGGACCTGAAACCAGCCTGCCGTCGGCGCGCACAAAGTAAACTTAGGGCTCGCTTTGACATTGATTGCCGCAAATTCATTCTCTTCCGACACTCCGCCATAATACGGGTTCACCACCTCGGCTTTCTCAACCGCAAGAGCCGGTACCGTAAATGGTAGAACGGCAAGACAGGGTGATGCGCTGTTTGCAATGGGGATTGCTCATTGTTCATGTCGATTACAATGGCACCCATTGGGCTTGAATTACCTTTTTCCGGTACAATCCATCAAAGTTGATTCAGGTCAAGGTGCCCTTCCCTGATCTGTGACATCTTACCAATAGCAAAAAAGGTATGTGGACGCGTGGCATTCATCCCCCAAAGACAACTCACGACCCATGGGCGAAAGACCAACGATGGTTTGTGCCTAGCCGCCGTTCCTTACCATTTGCAGATCAATCCTGTTTTCCCATCGTGTCCTTGCATTTTTCAGGTGCGCCCCAATCCCCAAATAGAGGTTAGATAATGTCGAACACTCCACATGAATTGGCAGCCGAATTCCCCGAATATATCAGCCGTATGCATGAGCTTTGCTCCTCTGACTCGCATTTTGAAAAAATGTATGACGCCTATCATGTTGCCAATCGCGCCGTGCATGCGGCCGAAACCAACGTAAAGCCAACTTCGGACACTCATCTGACTGAACTGCGCAAAGAACGGATGCACCTCAAGGATCAGATCTATGCCTATCTGCTCGACGCCAAAGTTGAAAAGCGCGCCTAAAATTTCGTTCGACATCTCGTTAGCAACGGATCAAAGCGGACCTTCTTGCAGGGTCCGCTTTTGAATTTGGGCCACCACCAGTGTCGTGTGGTCGGCCCTGAAACCTCAAACTACCAGCTTGAAAATACTAATCTTTCTGCTCTGCTATAGCGGAGTGAGAGTGGTACTTCCTTGGGGACGGTTGATCCACCCATAGGAAACCAAGGCTTACTTAGCGGTAAGTTTTGGAACGTTTTGGGTGATCCTTTCGTTGGGTAAGCATGTGCCATTTTCTTGGTACCCGTCGTGTAGAACACGTGCATTCTGATCAAGGATACCCCAATGCTGAAAAAAATCTTCCTCGGAGTTGTCGCCTTGGGGGTGATGGGAGCACTGGGTTTTGGCATCTATGCCTATAAATCACCGATTGCACCGATTACCGCCAATCAGCAGGGCCAGTTTGATGCAGATGTCATCGAAAAAGGCCGTGTTCTTGCTGCCGCAGGGTATTGTGCGACATGCCACACCGCCGCTGATGGCCCAGCATATGCGGGCAACTATGCGATGGAGACGGGGTTTGGGACGCTATATTCCACTAATCTAACTCCTGACATGGAAACTGGCATCGGGGCGTATTCCCAAGCTGCGTTCCGCCGCGCCATGCACGAAGGCGTAGATCGCGAAGGCCGCCACTTATTCCCAGCATTTCCATATGACCATTTTACGAAAATGACCGACGAAGATGTCGATGCGATTTATGCCTATATCATGACAGAGATTGAACCGGTTAGCAGCGTTCAGAAAGAAAACGAACTGCCCTTCCCGTTGGATCAACGGTTCCTGCAGGCGGGTTGGAAGCTACTGTTCGCTGACTTTGGGCGCTACGAGCCTGACACAAACCATTCTGACGTGTGGAACCGCGGTGCCTATCTGGCCGAAGGGCTGACCCATTGCGGTGCCTGCCATACCCCGCGCAACGCTCTTGGGGCTGAGAAGGCATCTGAGCAATACGCTGGTGCCCAGATTGACCGCTGGAGCGCGCCTGCACTGACGGCCGCAAATGCGTCATCTGTTCCGTGGACCGCTGCCGAATTCAAATCCTATTTAATTGATGGCACAACGACCTACCACGGTGTCGCCGCCGGCCCCATGGGCCCCGTGGTGCATGATGGCGTACGCGAACTTCCCGAAAGCGACATGGACGCGCTGGCCGTTTACCTAGCCGACAAGGTGGGTGCGACCAAGGATGATCCGGCGCAGAGCGAGGTCGTCTTGGCCAGCCTGCGGAGTAACCAGCCCGATCCACTGTATCGCCGCGACTTGGGTGAACGGCTTTATGCGACCGCCTGCGCATCGTGCCACTATAATGTTGAACAAATCCGTCAGGGTCGCCCAGATCTGGGCATCAACTCGGCAACTAACCTCGAAGAGCCGAACAATTTGATCAACGTCATTCTTGACGGCGTCAATGGCCCCGAAGGCATCGCAGGCGTGGTCATGCCGGGATTTCGCGACGCGTTTAACGACGAGGAAATCACCGCAATTGCAACCTATCTGCGCAGCAACCGAGCGAGCAAACCTGACTGGCCAAACCTGGCCGATACGGTTGCCGATATCCGGGTGAACGGCCCCACCGCACATTAAACCAAAGGAAATAATATGATAGAATTTGAG
>JAPKCR010000036.1 GCA_026421135.1 Sulfitobacter sp.
GTTCACCGAATACGGTCCGCCCAATGGCCCGCTGTCAAAAATCCGCACCTCGTCAAAAACGGTTTCGTTCGGAAGGTTATGTTTGAATGACCGGCTGGCAATCTTTCCACCTTTAAGAATGAGATAGGCGTTAAACAGCTCTGCGCCCTCGACCCAAGGGGCACCAATCGCAAGTGCGGGACCGTCTGCACAATCAGCCGCAAGTGCGTTGATATGGGTCATGACGTCCAATTGAAAGGCGCGCTTCATCACCAGATCTTGCGCGTTGTAGCCCGTGATAAACATCTCGGGCAGCGCAACCAGATCGGCACCCGCGGCTTTTCCCTTGGCCCATGCATCGCGGGCAAGGTCGGCGTTCCCTGCCAAATCCCCAACTGTCGGGTTCAACTGCCCCAGCGTGATGCGAAAACGCGATGTCATATGGCGATCCTTCGATAATGTACGCGAAGGATGTAGCAGATAACGCGCCAAGGGAAAGGCCAAGCACCGCCGCACCTCGCAAAAGAAGATTGCCCCCTTGGAGGCCATTGCTTAGTCTGGGTTGTAGCAAAAAGCGCCGTTCGCGATCTGGTGCCCCTTTAGTCGAAAGCAGTGACATGTCCCGATTGACACTTACCCCCCTGATCCTGTGCCTAAGCTTGCTGCCACTTTCGGCACTGGCCCAAGACGGATCGGTGCTAAGCAAGCAATATGACGATGGCGGCATTTACGAGGGAACATTCCGCGGCGGCGTCCAACACGGCACAGGTACCTATACGCTGCCCAACGGCTATGAATATTCCGGCGAATGGGTCGATGGAGAAATCAAGGGAACGGGCACGGCGCGTTTTCCCAACGGATCGATCTATGAAGGCAGTTTCGCCAAAGGCAAACCTGAAGGCATTGGCAAGATCACATTTGCCGATGGCGGCACCTTTGAAGGCGAATGGCAGGATGGCACAATCATGGGCCAGGGTATCGCAATCTATGCCAATGGCGTGCGCTACGAAGGCGCGTTTCGCAATGCCAAACACCACGGCAAAGGTGTGATGAAATCCCCCGGCGGGTATGAATATCAAGGCGATTGGGTCGATGGCGTCAAGCAAGGCGTGGGCAAGATCACCTATCCTGACGGTGCCATTTATGATGGCGAAATCCAAGATGGCAAACGCAATGGAACCGGGACGCTGACCATGCCCGACGGGCTTACTTATGTCGGGCTTTGGAAAGACGGGCAGATTGATGGCAACGGCACATTAACCCAACCGAATGGTGACATTTACGAGGGTGATCTGGTGGCAGGTCAACGTCAGGGCAAGGGCAAGGTCACATATGCCAATGGCGACACCTATGATGGGCAATTCAAAGACGACCGCCGCGACGGGCAAGGAACATTCACGGGCACTGACGGGTATACCTACACCGGTTCTTGGGTGGCTGGAAAAATCGAAGGCGAAGGTCAGGTGACCTATCCTGACGGGTCCATCTATGCTGGCAGTTTCCGTGATGATCTAGCAGATGGTCAGGGCAAAATTACCTATCCAGATGGCTCCAGCTATGAAGGCAGCTGGGTTGGGGGCGTCATCGAAGGGCGCGGTATCGCGACCTATCCAAACGGGATCGTCTACGAGGGCGAGTTTAAGAACGCGCGCAACGATGGCACGGGCACGATGACGTATGCGGATGGCTACCGCTATGAAGGGGGCTGGAAAGACGGCCAACGCCAAGGCATGGGAATCGCGACATACCCCGATGGCACAGTGTATGAAGGCAATTTTTCCAACGGCAAACGCGACGGCATGGGCAAAATCACCATGGCAGACGGCTTTTCCTACGATGGGCAATGGTCTGAGGGCGTTATCTCCGGCCAAGGTACTGCGACCTATGCCAATGGCGATGTCTATGAGGGCATGTTCCAAGATGGCAAACGCCAAGGCACGGGCACCATGCGCTATAGCACGGGCGAAGAAGCGACCGGCAAGTGGATCAACGGCGCGTTGTCCGAATGATTGCGGTCATCTTCGAGGTCACCCCTCACCCCGACAAACGCACCGAATATTTGGATATGGCCGCCAAAATGCGCCCCTTGGTGGATCAGATCGACGGCTTTATCTCGGTCGAACGTTTCCAGTCTCTGACCAATCCGGAGAAGCTGCTATCGATCTCCTTTTTCCGCGACGAGGATGCCCTTGATGAATGGCGCAAACTCACAGCCCACCGCGGCGCTCAAAAAGCGGGGCGCGAAACCATCTTTCAGGACTACCATCTGCGCATCGCGCATGTGATGCGCGACTATGGCATGTTCGAACGGGATCAAGCCCCTCAAGATAGCCGCACTATCCACGACGCGACCTAGTTCACGAGAAAGGTCGCACTTCGCTGGCTGTTAGATATCGCCCACGCCGAGCGCACAGTACCTCTTCAAGGACTTCGCCGAACTAGATTACCTCACCGGCGTCCAATCGTTTTAACAAAGCATCACCCTCCGTCAGAACCGTCTCGCGCTTTTTGTCATCCATCCGGTCCCATGTGCGGTACATATTCCCCATCCGCGCGTTGCCTGAGAACCTGTCCCGATGGCGATCTAGAAAGTGCCAGTATAACAAGTTGAACGGGCAGGCCTTTTCGCCGGTCTTAGCGCTGACCGAATAGTGGCAGGTCTTACAGTGGTCAGACATCCGGTTGATATATGCACCGGACGAGACATAGGGCTTTGACGCGATGACGCCGCCATCGGCGAATTGACTCATCCCTACGGTATTTGGAGCCTCTACCCACTCAAACGCGTCGGCGTAGACTGACAAATACCATTCATGCACTTGATGGGGGTCAATCCCAGCCAGCAAAGCAAAATTTCCCGTCACCATCAACCGCTGGATATGGTGGGCATAGGCTTGGGTCTTGGTCTGCTCTACGGCTTTGGAGACGCATTGCATTTTGGTTTCGCCACCCCAGTAAAACCACGGCAGGTCACGCGAATGACCTAGAATATTGCGCTGCGTATAGTCCGGCCCCTCAAGGAAATAGATGCCGCGCACATATTCGCGCCAACCGATAATCTGGCGAATGAACCCTTCGACGGCGTTGATCGGTGCATCACCACTCGCATATGCCTTTGCGGCCGCCTCGCAAATCTCGAGCGGGCCAAGCAACCCAATGTTAAGGTAGGGCGACAAGATCGCGTGATACAAAAACTGGTTTTCGTTGAGCATTGCATCTTGGTAGTCGCCGAACCGGGGCAATGCCTTTGTGATAAAATGCTCCAACGCTTGCAGGGCTTCAGCGCGGGTGGTGGCGAACCAAAACGGCTCTAATTCACCGAAATTGTCACCAAAACGCGCCGCTACCAAATCAAGCACTTCGCGGGTGACGCCGTCCGGCTCGAACCGTAATGGTCCATCGACAGTCACATCATCGGGGGCAGCCTTGCGGTTGTCGTGGTCATAGTTCCACTTGTCCCCTGCTGGCTTGCCTTCCTCCATCAGCAGCCCGGTTTTGCGGCGCATGTCACGATAGAAATACTCCATTCGCATCGCGTTGCGGCCGTCGGCCCATTCTTCGAATTCGGCATGGGTCGCGATGAATCGATCGTCCTGTAAAATCTCGACCTTCAGCGGCGCATCTTTCAGCAGTTCGATCAACCGCCATTCGCCGGGCTCGGTTGCCAGAACATCACTCGCGCCGAACTGTGCGGCACGGCGCAGCAACTCCCCCACAATAGAGCCTGCATTTTCCGTATCATCCAGCTGGGTATAGGCGACTGTCCAACCTTCATTGTCCAGCGCCGTGGCAAACTTGCGCATCGCAGCAAAAATCAACGCGATCTTTTTCGGGTGGTGTTTGACATAGCCCGCTTCGTCCATCACTTCGGCCATGACAACTACATCGGTGGCCCTGTCCGCCTTGCCCAGCGCGCTTAACCCTTGCGAGAGTTGATCGCCAAGAACCAGAACCAGCCGCGCTACCATGGGACAGGCTTTCCGGCCCAGTCAAAGAACTGCCCGGTGTCCTTTGGTTCAAGCCCGTCAATCACCGACACCAGATTTTCCGCTGCTTCGGATGCTTCGACCGCTGGATGCCGCGCGAGGTATTTCTTTGTGAACGGCGTCTTGACTGTGCCCGGATGCAGCGCCACGCAGATGCTTTGCTTGTGGGACCGCGCAAGTTCAATCGATGCGGTATGAACGATCTGGTTCACCGCAGCCTTGGCGCTGCGATAGCTGATCCAGCCGCCAATCTTGTTGTCGCCAATCGATCCAACCCGCGCCGAAAGCACAGCGAACACACCGCGCCCGTCGCGGGGCAGCAGATCAGGCGCATGCCGCAATACCAGCGCAGGGCCGACCGCGTTCAGGGCAAACTGATCTATCATCGCCTTTTGATTGATGGATTTGATAGATTTTTCGGGCTCCGCCCCGTCAATCTCAAGCGCGCCCGAGGCCACGATGACCACATCGAACGGCCCATCCAAGCCACCGATATGCGCATCAACACACGCCTCGTCCGTCAGGTTCAACCCATCGACCGACCGCGACAGGCCCGTCACCTGATCGCCGCGGGCCGTGTATGCGGCCACCAAGGCCGATCCAACCCCGCCCGACGCGCCAATAATCAAAATCTGTTTCATAGGCCCTCAAGTAGCGGACAAATCGCGCGCTGCAACATCCGCATGTAAAACGTCCCAAAAAACTCTTCCCATTTGGGTTTGCGCGGGTATAACGTTGCCCCATGACTAATGCTTATCATACACCGACCCTGTTGCGCGTAAGCGCCCTGTCGTTGTGTGCAAACCTACTCCTGCTAATCCGCCTCTGAGCGTGCCATCCGGCGCGCCCGCTCAGAGGGATGTGCAGCGCGCCAAGGATTTGAAAAGCAGAATGAAAGAACCCAAAACATGACCGATACGACCAAACAAGACCGCGTCTTGATTTTTGACACGACGTTGCGCGATGGCGAACAATCGCCCGGTGCAACCATGACCCACGCTGAAAAGATCGAAATCGCCGGCCTGTTGGATGAAATGGGCGTCGATATTATCGAAGCCGGTTTTCCCATCGCTTCCGAAGGTGACTTTGCCGCAGTCAGCGAAATTGCAAAACTGTCGAAGAATTCGGTGATCTGCGGGCTGGCCCGCGCGCAATTTGGCGATATTGATCGCTGTTGGGAGGCCGTGAAACACGCCGCCCAACCGCGCATTCACACGTTTATCGGCACCTCGCCTTTGCACCGCGCCATTCCCAACCTGACCATGGACGAGATGGCCGAGCGGATTCACGAGACTGTCACCCATGCGCGCAACCTGTGTGACAACGTTCAATGGTCACCAATGGACGCGACACGGACCGAGCTTGATTATCTTTACCGTACCGTCGAAATCGCGATCAAGGCGGGGGCGACCACGATCAACATCCCCGATACGGTTGGTTATACGGCGCCCCGCGAAAGCGCCGAATTGATCCGCAAGCTGCTGGAAAACGTACCCGGCGCGGACGAGATCATCTTTGCCACCCACTGCCACAACGACCTTGGCATGGCGACTGCCAACAGCCTTGCCGCTGTTGAGGCAGGCGCGCGTCAGATCGAATGTACGATCAACGGTCTGGGCGAACGCGCGGGTAACACCGCGTTGGAAGAAGTCGTGATGGCGCTGAAGGTCCGCAATGATATCATGCCGTTCCAAACTGGCGTGGACAGCACCAAGCTCATGAACATTTCGCGCCGCGTTGCGACCGTCTCCGGCTTTGCCGTGCAGTTCAACAAGGCGATTGTTGGCAAGAACGCCTTTGCCCACGAAAGCGGCATCCACCAAGACGGCATGCTGAAGAACGCCGAAACCTTCGAGATCATGCGCCCCGAAGATGTTGGTTTGACAGAAACCAATATCGTGATGGGCAAGCATTCGGGCCGCGCCGCGTTGCGTTCAAAGCTGGAAAATCTCGGCTATGAGCTGGGCGATAACCAGCTGAAGGACGTGTTCGTCCGGTTCAAGGAACTCGCTGATCGCAAAAAGGAAATCTATGACGAAGACCTGATCGCGTTGATGCGCACAGCGGCCGATCCTGAAAGCGATCGGATCAAGCTGAAGTCGATGCATGTGGTTTGCGGCACCGAGGGGCCAAACGTTGCTAAGATGACCCTGACTGTAGATGGCGCTGAACACAGCACCGAACAGACCGGCGATGGCCCCGTTGATGCGTCGTTCAAGTGCATCAAGGCATTGGTCGAACACAACGCCCGTCTGCAACTGTATCAGGTCCATGCCGTTACCGAAGGCACCGACGCGCAGGCAACTGTATCCGTCCGCCTTGAGGAAGACGGTCGCATCGTGACCGGACAAGCTGCCAATACAGATACCGTGGTCAGTTCGGCCCAAGCCTATATCCACGCGCTCAACCGTTTGTTGGTGCGCCGTGAAAAAGGCGGCACCGACAAACGCGAGATCAGTTATAAAGACGCTGGTTGATTGACTAAGGCAGGGTTTCGACCCTGCCTTTTTGATATCAGTATGGGTCTTTGGGTGAGCGATCATCCGACAGTGATCGCTGTGACCGCTCCACAATCATGACGGTCGCATCGGCCAGATGCTGGCGTTCGATGTGATGATCGCCGCGGGCAACGCGCAGCTTATGCGCCTCAAGCATTACCTCGGCATGGGATGATCCACGCGGCGGAATGAACGCATAGCAGGCAAGTTCTATCAAAAACCCCAACGGATCCTTGAAATAGATCGAATGCATAAAGCCGCGATCCTTGATGCCTGAATTTCCAATGCCACGCTCTTTCAGCCGCTCAAGCACCTGATCGAACATGGCGCGGTCCACCTCGAACGCCATGTGATGGACGCAACCTGCGTCGGTTGGGGTCCGACTGTGGACCTGCTTGCGGTTTTCGTTGGTGAAAATGGTGATCAAGCGTCCATCGCCGGGATCAAAGTACAAATGCCCCTCGTTAGGGTCATCAAGATTGGGCTGGTCAAAGACGAACGGCATCCCCAACAGCCCTTCCCAGAAATCAATGCTTGTCTGACGGTCCGCCCCCATCAACGTGATGTGATGGACACCGATAACCTGAATTTTCTGCATTTTCTTTCTCCTGATTTGACGTATCCGTCAAAATAATAGCGCAGTGGCGGCATCATGCCACCCGGATAGTCAACCCCCCTTTCGTATTGGGCCGCATCGTCCTATACACCGAACAGCCCGCCTCTGATTAGAGTCGCCGGGCCAATAAGTTTTTTTGCAAGGTCCTGCTGCTCATGTCCATATTTGATAAATTCCGTGGTTTGTTTTCATCCGATATGGCGATCGACCTTGGGACCGCAAACACGCTTGTGTACGTCAAAGGCAAGGGCATCGTTCTGTCGGAACCGTCTGTGGTGGCCTACCACGTCAAGGACGGCGTGAAAAAGGTTCTGGCCGTGGGCGAAGACGCCAAGTTGATGTTGGGCCGCACCCCGGGCAGCATCGAGGCGATCCGCCCCATGCGTGAAGGCGTGATTGCCGACTTTGATACAGCCGAGGAAATGATCAAGCACTTCATCCGCAAGGTGCACAAGCGGTCGACCTTCTCAAAACCCAAGATCATCGTTTGTGTACCCCATGGTGCGACACCTGTTGAAAAACGTGCGATCCGCCAGTCGGTTCTGTCAGCCGGTGCCCGCCGCGCCGGTCTGATCGCCGAACCGATTGCCGCCGCGATCGGTGCAGGCATGCCGATCACGGACCCCACAGGTAACATGGTTGTCGATATCGGTGGCGGTACGACCGAAGTTGCGGTCCTGTCGCTGGGCGATATCGTTTATGCGCGTTCCGTGCGCGTGGGTGGCGACCGTATGGACGAGGCGATCATCAGCTATCTGCGCCGCCAGCAAAACCTGCTGGTCGGTGAAACAACGGCCGAGCGTATCAAGACATCTATCGGCACGGCCCGCATGCCCGACGATGGGCGCGGTACCTCGATGCAAATTCGCGGACGCGATTTGCTGAACGGCGTACCCAAAGAGATTGAAGTGACCCAAGCCCAAATCGCAGAAGCGCTGGCCGAACCGGTGCAGCAAATCTGCGAAGCTGTAATGACCGCGCTTGAGACAACGCCGCCCGACCTTGCCGCCGACATCGTGGACCGTGGTGTGATGCTGACCGGTGGTGGTGCATTGCTGGGCGATCTGGATCTTGCCCTTCGCGAACAAACTGGTCTGGCTATTTCTGTGGCAGACGAGCCGTTGAATTGTGTGGCCTTGGGTACTGGCAAAGCGTTGGAATTTGAAAAACAATTGCGCCACGCCATCGACTACGACAGCTAGTTCAGGCACAGTTTAGCTAAGCCCGACCAGCGGCAGGACGGCCCTGCCCAAAAGGCAGGAAATACGTCACGACATGGCCAAAGACAGATCATCCTCAAATGACTTTGGCCGGCCTTTGCGCCGGATCATGTTGGCTGTCCTGACCTTGGTGCTTTTAGGCGTGTTCTTGTTGTGGCGCATTGACAGCCCGCGCGTCGAACGGTTTCGCGCACAAATTACCGACAGGATCGTTCCCAATCTGGATTGGGCCATGGCCCCGGTAACCGGTACCGTCAACCTGTTGCGCGACTATCAAAGCTATCAGCGGCTAACCGTGCAAAATCAGGAATTGCGATCCGAACTGCGCAAGATGCAGACTTGGAAGGAAGCCGCGCTACAGCTTGAACAGGAAAACGCAAGATTGCTGGACCTGAACAAGGTGCGGCTTGATCCGCGATTGACCTATATCACGGGTGTGGTGCTGGCCGACTCAGGCTCGCCTTTTAGGCAATCAGTCTTGTTGAACGTCGGTGCCCGGGACGGCATTGTCGAAGGATGGGCCACTGTCGATGGCATCGGCCTTGTTGGACGGATATCAGGTGTCGGGCAAGATACGGCGCGGGTCATTTTGGTGACCGACACCTCCAGCCGTATCCCTTCAACGATCCAACCATCCGGCCAACGCGCGATTATTGCGGGCGACAACTCCTCGGCACCGCCGATTGATTTTCTGGAAAACCCCGATCTTGTGCGCCCTGGTGACCGTGTAATCAGCTCAGGCGACGGGGGTGTCTTTCCGGCAGGTTTGTTGATCGGTCAGGTTGCAGCAGACCCGGGCGGGCGGCTTCGTGTGAGGCTGGCTGCCGACTTTGAGCGGCTCGAATTCTTGCGCGTATTGCGCGACCACGGTGCCGAAACCGTGACCGAAGGCGGAACTGTCATTCTAGATGAAAGTATTCGGACCGCTGCACCCGTTATTCCCGTGGCCCCCGTCGAATAATGGATACGCTATCGCCCCTTCGCCTGTGGATGATGCGCGCGGTATTCTTGCTGCTGGCGTTGATATTGTTGTTCTTCCATCTGTTGCCGATTGAAACACAGCCCGTGGCCTTGTTTCAGGTGGATCTGCTGCCCCCACTGGCCAGCATCGACCCCGCCGAAGCACGGTTGCGCGCCCTGCTGAACCAAGGTGGTGCAAGGTACATGATTGCGCCCGATTTCCTGATCGCATTTGCCTTTGCATGGTCCGTGCGTCGGCCCGACTATGTACCTGCAGCCCTATTATGCGCTGTATTTTTATTAACCGATCTGCTGCTTCAGCGCCCCCCGGGCCTGTGGGCACTGCTGGCCCTCCTTGCCTGCGAGAATTTGAAATCAAGAGGACGGGCGCTGCGCGACAGCAGTTTTGGGCCTGAATGGTTGGCGGTAACAATTTGGCTTTTGGCGATTTTGCTGGTGAACCGCATTGTGCTATTCTTGG
>JAPKCR010000585.1 GCA_026421135.1 Sulfitobacter sp.
CTGTATACGCATCTGGATGCGGCATGGGCAGGGTCCGCGATGATTTGCCCCGAATTCCACGCGGCCTTCTGGGCAGACGTCGGCGGATTTGACAGCATCGTATTCAATCCACACAAATGGCTTGGTGCGCAGTTCGACTGTTCGGTGCAGTTCCTACGCGATCCGACGGCGCAAGTGAACACTCTCAAAATCGAACCAGAATTCCTCAAGACTACGGGCGAGGCGGTGACCAATTATTCGGAGTGGACTATTCCCTTGGGTCGCCGTTTCCGGGCACTGAAACTTTGGTTCCTCATCCGTTCTTACGGGCTTGAGGGGTTGCGCACCCGCATCCGCAATCATGTGGCTTGGGCAGCCGAACTTTGCGAGGCATTGCGCGAAACAGTTGGGTTCGAGATCGTCACCGGACCAATCCTGAGCCTCTTTTCCTTTCGCTGTCCGGGGGATGACGCCATGCAGCAGCGACTGGTCGATGCGATAAATCAGGACGGGCGCATTTATCTGACGCAAGGCGCGTTTCAAGGACGCAAGATCATCCGGTTTCAGGTTGGTCAATTCGACACAACCCGTGACGACGTGATGATGGCCCATACCGTTATTCAAGAAGTCTGGGATCAGATAAAATGAACTTCGCGACCTTTTCGGCACAAGGTGCCATGTACTATGGGGCCGTGGCAGATGCAGGCATCATCGCCCTAAACGGCGATTTTCCCCAATGGCCTACTCTGCTTGATGCGGTGCAGGCGGATGGACTTGGTCGGTTGGCGGCAGCCGCAACTGACAAGCCGGTCACCCACACCGATTTCCAATACGAAATGGTGCTGCCAAATGCGCGGCGCATCCTGTGCGTGGGTGTCAATTTTCCCGACCGCAATGCCGAATACAAAGACGGCTCCGAGCAGCCTAAATACATGTCCTTGTTCCCGCGTTTTGCCAGTGGTTTTACTGGCCATGACCGCCCCCTGATCCGCCCGCCTGAAAATCACACGCTGGATTACGAAGGCGAGGTAGCCGTCGTGATCGGAAAAGCGGGTCGCCGTATTTCGCAGGCGGACGCCTATGATCACATCGCGGCACTAACCCTGTGCAACGAAGGCACGATCCGCGATTGGGTCCGCCACGCGAAATTCAACGTCACCCAAGGCAAGAACTGGGATAATTCCGGCGCGATCGGGCCGTGGCTTGTTCCATTCACCGACGCCGCCCAACTGGATGATGCCCGCATTGTCACACGCGTAAATGGCGAGGTTCGGCAGGACGATGTTCTGTCGCGGATGACGCATCCGATCCGGCGCGAGATCGAATACATCTCGACCTTCATGACGCTTCAACCGGGCGATATTATCGTGACGGGCACGCCAACGGGTTCGGGCGCGCGGCTTGATCCGCCGCAATACCTGAAACCCGGCGACGTGGTCGAGATTGAGGTGAACGGCATCGGCACTTTGCGTAACACCGTCGAAGATGAAGCCGTATGATGCCTATGGATCACGCCCAAGCCGCTGCTGAACTGTTGAATGCCGAAGTGACAGGTGTGCAGATCGGTCTGCTCTCAAAACGTTATCCCCACATGGAAATGGATGACGCCTATGCAGTTCAGAATGCCATCCGCAGCGCCAAAATCGCAAATGGTCAAAAAGTTGTGGGCTGGAAAATCGGGCTTACCTCAAAGGCGATGCAATATGCGCTGAACATCGACATTCCCGATAGCGGTATTTTGTTCGACGACATGGTGTTTAAGCACCGCGCAACCGTACCGGCAGGCCGGTTTATTCAGCCTCGGATTGAAGCTGAAATTGCCTTTGTCATGAAATCAGCGATCGGCGGGGCAGATGTCACCCGCGCGGAAGTTCTGGCGGCGACCGATTATGTGACCCCGTCGATCGAGATTTTGGATACCCGGATCGTTCGGCAGGACGTCGAGACTGGAAAAAACCGCACCGTTTTGGACACCATCAGCGACAACGCTGCCAATGCGGGGATTGTGCTAGGGCCGCAAAAACACGCCGTCGACGCCTTTGATCTGCGTTGGGTCGGGGCGATCACAACGCGAAACGGTGAGGTCGAGGAAACCGGCCTTGGGGCAGGGGTTTTGAACGATCCGGTTGAAAGCGTCGTTTGGCTGGCCCGTCGCATGGCGCAATATGGTCAAAGCATCGAACCCGGTCAGATTATTCTGTCCGGCAGCTTCATCCGCCCCGTCGAATGCCCCTCCGGCGCAGATATCAACGCTGATTTCGGGCCCTTTGGCAACGTTGCTATTTCTTTCGCCTGATCTGCGACAACTTGGACGCTTCAGCGCCATACCCTTTACCGAGCGGTAAATACGGGGCCATCCTTCTGATAGCAGGCCGTGCCATTTGAAACTGGTGCAGTGGCTGTGTTAGGGCACGTTTACAATGAAGCCGTCGCGTCTGATCCGGTATCCGCTGGTGACAAGCATGGCTATAGTGGCCAAACCTTGTGCGCCAAGCGCGAATTGGGTCGTCGAAAAGGGACAGATCGGGAGGTGTGAGGGGCATTGCCCGCGTCAATCACTGCCCGGCAAGAGTTTGAAGTTACAAG
>JAPKCR010000037.1 GCA_026421135.1 Sulfitobacter sp.
CGGTCCCTGCCAGCTATGACCCAAGCCCGTGACCTGATTCTGGAAAAGCACAATATAGCCCATCAGTTGGTCGAATTGGCACAACATCTTTTAATTCATGATACGGCAGCCGCAGACACCCCGCGCAGGTGGATCTGGTCGGAACGTGCGCTCTGGCCCGAAACAGGCGCGCGTGGCAGTGTTGGTCAATGGGTTATGCGAAATGTAATATTGCTGTTTGATCCCGGTGCAGAGTTAAAGACTGTGGGCTTGCGCAGACGGATCGAAGCCGCAAGAACCCGCAAACGTGCACGTAAGCTGGCCGCATTGGAATCGCAGAAACATGACTAAACGACGGCCTACCGTTTGTGTGTTACCACAGCATGCAAAGCTAGGATTTTGGCCAGCGTCCTATCCATTGGATGCAATGGAATGGCCATTGGGTCAGCCAGAGGCGTTGAAAGGTAAAGCACTGCGCGCCTTGGGGCCGGATGACCATCTGATCATGCACCCGCGCACGACTTCCTATTTTCGGCCGACCTTTGGCACTCCCGCAAAGGTGTCTGTGATGGTGGTCGAATGCGCTTTTATCCACCAGCGTCACATCGACAAACTGCATCGTTTCTACCACCGTTTTCACAAAATTCTTTCGGTAAACCAAGGGTTGCTTGACGCGATACCAAACGGCGTCTTCTTTCCCTTTGGCAGCACGTGGGTCCCCGACTATGCGAATCTGGATACGCACAAAACCCGCGACATTTCGCTGATAGCTTCCGCAAAGCGATCTCAGGCTGGCCACATTGTCAGACATGACGTAATTGCTTGGGCTGATGAAAATAAGCTGCCCTTGGATGCAATTGGCGGAGGTTATCGCCCTTTTGAGAAAAAGTCAGACGGCTTGGCACCGTACCGTTTTTCTGTTGTGATCGAAAACGTGCGTGAACGCGGCTACTTCACCGAAAAGCTGATCGACTGCATTTTATGCGACGCGGTGCCAATTTACTTCGGTTGTCCAAATATTGGTGATTTCATGGACACGTCAGGCATGATCCTGTGCGACACGGTTGACGACATCCAAACCGCGATCCTGCAGGCTTCGCCAAAAAACTACGAACAACGGCTACCGCATCTTAAGGCAATCAAACCTGTCGCTGCGCACTATGGCGAGATGAATGAGAGAGCTGCTACGGCTGTCTTGGAATAGCCATCGGACACCGGGCTTTGGCCATGTTTGCCCACGGCCTGTGTGACCGCAGAACTTTCGGATCGTTACACTTCCAAAAACCAAAGGCCGCACTGATGTGCGGCCTTTGGGTTTTCTCTGTCCGAATGACGTTCTTAGTGAACCATCACCGGCGCATAATCATGGTCACGCGCCAAGCTGAAAGCCAGCTTGCGGTCACCGACCAACGCCAATTGCTGACCCTTTGCATCATGAACCGCATAAAGCTGCTCAAGCCCTTCGGCCTGTTCGCGCACTTCAAGGGGCAGGTCCGAGACGGCGATCGTTTTCACGTATACGGTCCGGTCCTTAAGATGCGTTTCTGAATTCTGCATTTTATTCCCCTTTTCTGATTTTAATCGTCTGAATTACTTTTTCCGGCTTCGAACGGCTCAGATCTACATGCAGCAGACCGTTTTCCATTAGCGCCTCGCCGATTTCGACCCCGTCGGCCAACACGAAGGACCGCTGGAATTGCCGCGCGGCAATACCGCGATGCAGAAAAATCCGTTCATTCGGGCCATCATCGGCCTGACGTCCGCGTATCACCAATTGCCGATCTTCGACGGTGATAGACAAATCTTCCTCTGCAAACCCTGCGACTGCAAGGGAAATGCGATAGCTATAGTCTGATGTCTGTTCGATGTTGAAAGGCGGATAGCCCTCGTTTCCTGCCTTGGCAGTACGTTCCAACACACGTTCCAGTTGCTCGAACCCCAACATGTGCGGGTAAGAAGCCAGCGTTAGTTTCGTCATAAGACACGTCCTTTAGTAAAGCGACAGTCAGTCGTTCAGGCCCCTGTATCGGCGACCTACATGTTAAATATGGGGAGCAGTTGTGGCATAAGCAAGGGCTATGCCAATGAATGGCTAACGCTTATGTTATAAGACCTAAACAAAAGAAGAATCACCCAGCCTTATGAATGCCCCAACTGACCTGTCGATGAAGAACGACGACGTCCTGCGCGTCGAGCTTGCTGTTTTCCGAAGGGAACACCGCGATCTTGATGATGCGATCCACGCGCTTGTTGAAAAGGGCACGGCTGATCCATTGACGCTGCAGCGGCTGAAAAAACGCAAGCTGCGCTTGAAAGATCTGATCGCCCAGCTCGAAGATCGCCTAACCCCCGATATTACGGCCTGACCCGATTGCCACCCCACCCTTGATGGCTATAGTACGCGCTTCTTAGACGATCTAATAAAGGCGTATCCTGTATGGAATATCCCCCCGTCGGAATCATCATGGGCTCCCAATCTGACTGGAGCACGATGCGTGAGGCCGCGACCCTGCTGGATGAACTGGGCATCGCCTATGAAGCCAAGATCGTATCAGCCCATCGCACCCCCGACCGTTTGTGGAGCTATGGGAAAACGGCTGTGGACCGTGGATTGCAGGTCATTATCGCTGGTGCGGGCGGGGCGGCACATCTGCCAGGCATGATGGCGTCAAAAACCCGCGTGCCTGTGATCGGCGTTCCAGTGCAGACCAAGGCCCTATCGGGTGTCGATTCGCTGTATTCTATTTTGCAAATGCCACGCGGTTTTCCCGTAGCAACTATGGCAATAGGGGCCGCTGGTGCCGCCAATGCCGCGTTGATGGCCGCCAGTATTCTGGCTCTTCAAGACGCGGACCTTGCCAAACGGCTGGATGATTGGCGCGCGGCGCTCAGCGCCTCTATCCCGCAGGAGCCTGTCGATGACTGAACCATTGCCAACCGGTGCCACCATCGGCATTTTGGGCGGCGGCCAGCTGGGTCGTATGCTGTCCGTTGCCGCTGCACGCCTTGGATTTCGCACACATATTTTCGAACCCGGCTCGAACCCGCCCGCCGCAGATGTCGCCCACCGTGTAACTACAGCGGGCTATGATGATGTTGCCGCGCTCAAGGCGTTTGCAAACGCCGTTGATGTCGTTACCTATGAATTTGAAAACATCCCGACAGACGCATTGGATGCAATCGAAACCATTCGCACGATCCACCCAAATCGGAACGCGTTGCGTACCAGCCAAGACCGCCTGACCGAAAAGACATTTCTTGAGGGATTGGGCCTGCGCGTCGCCCCCTTTGCAGATATCGACAGCGCCGCCGATCTTGATGCCGCGATGCAAACCATCGGTACGCCTTCGATCTTAAAGACACGTCGCTTTGGGTATGATGGCAAAGGCCAATCCAGATTGCGCAGCGCCGAAGACGCACCAACAGCGCTTGCCGATATGGCAGGCAGCCCGGCGGTTCTGGAAGGGTTTGTGAATTTCACTTCGGAAGTGTCAGTCATCGCAGCGCGCAGCGCGTCAGGCGAAGTATCCTGTTTCGACCCCGGTGAAAATGTCCATCGCGACGGAATCCTTCACACAACGACTGTACCTGCAAACATTTCGGCGTCGCTGCGGATGGATGCGGTGTTGATGGCAGCCAAGATACTGAACGCGCTTGATTATGTCGGCGTTCTAGGGGTCGAACTGTTTGTAACGCCCCAAGGGTTTATCGTAAATGAGATCGCGCCGCGCGTGCATAATTCGGGTCATTGGACCCAGAACGGCTGCACCATTGACCAGTTCGAGCAGCACATTCGTGCCATCGCGGGCTGGCCCTTGGGCGATGGCAGCCGCTATGCGGACGTAGTGATGGAAAACCTGATCGGTGACGACATGGACCGCGTGCCAGAACTGGCAAAGCAGCGCGATACAGCCTTGCATTTATATGGCAAAGTCGACGTAAAAGAGGGCCGCAAAATGGGCCACGTCAACACGATCAAGCGGTAAAACGCATCGCGATGTCACCCGACATATAGCTGACCCGCCCACCCGACATGGTCATCGCGACACGGCGAGTTTTCGCGTCAATCACCACCAGGTCGGCGCGCTTGCCTATCGTCAGATCGCCACGGTCGGTCAGACCCAGAACACCAGCCGGCCCCGCCGACACCAACCGCCAAGCATCCTGCAAGGGCAGGACGCCGCTGTCGGCCAGCATGAACGCAGCGCGTCTGGGCGAAGGATAGTGATAGTCTGACGCCAACGCTGCGCCGACGCCCATCGCAATCAGGTCCACGGCTGACACATTGCCATTGTGTGATCCGCCCCGCACCACGTTGGGCGACCCCAACACCACGAGGTCACCTGCAGTTGCTGCGGCTTCGGCTGCGTCCAGTGTTTCGGGGAACTCCGCGACTTGAACTCCGCGTTTGCGCCATGCGGCACGACCCTGCGCCGTGGTGTCATCGTGGCTGCCCATTTGAATGCCTTGGGCCCCAAGGGTATGGCAAAGACCGTCCAGCGCAGCAGGCACCGCGTCACGATTTGCATGCAATTCTTGCATTAAGTTCAGATGTGCGTCCGGGTTACGACCTGCCTTAAGTGCTTGGGCAACCATGCGTTTTGGCACACGCCCCTGAGAAAGGCGTTCGTGCGGCAGATGGTCGTTGAATACGATGTACGACAATCCCCAATCGGCCATCCACTGTGGAATTTCATCGTAAAGATCAAGCATGTGCGTCTCGAAACGCAACTGTCCACGCAAGTCTGTGACTAGGCCGGGCGCTGTGGAACGCATCGCGTCAAACACCTGTTTGGCAAACCCCGGGCCGCGCAGACCCCCTTCCCAACTGACGAACTGTGCGAGAACCGCAGTGGTGATACCATTTGCGGCCAGTTCGGCTTCGGCTGCAACCAACCCTTCGGAGAGCGTCTTCATCGCGCCGCGTCGCGGGGCCAAATGCCGCTCGAACCCATCGCCATGCACATCTACGATTCCAGGCAAGATCATATAGCCGCCAAGATCAATTGACCGAGGTTGCGAGGCGTCCGCTATCAGTCCGTTCGAAACGAACAACGGCCGCTTTTCCAGACCGGTCTGGCCCAAGACTTGCGCCCCTGTGAAATCAACGCTCAGCATCATCTGCCCCCAACAAACAGTCGCCTTCGGAACACCCTATTGAATCGAGCACCGCATCAATAAAGGTTAGTGAACGGTCAAATTTCCCAGTGTTCAAATAGGCCATCGTCTGGGCAATAACCGTGGGATTCATCATGATAAATGTGTGGGTGACAGGCAGCATCATAAAATCGCGCATGCCATCGACCCGGGCGGATTTTACCGACACTTTGCCATCGTCACGGCCCGGCAAAAGCGACGAGAAATAGGGGTTCAGCGATTGGGTACCTGCGATCACGCCCAGATCAAATGTCACCGGTGGCAACCGCAAAGGCAGCGAATTCTCACCCGTGCCCATCTGCGCGCCCGCAGGTCCGTTCATCCAATCAAAAGCGGGGATGTCACCCAAAGCATCAACCACCTCGCTCCCGTGGTTGGGCGGGGCAAGCATCACTACGCGGCCGACCTGTGTATCGCCCACTTCAGACACCCATTGCCGCAGCAAAATGCCCCCCATCGAATGGGTTACGAAATCGACCTTGGCCGTGCCACAGGCCGCAACGGCGTCGGGCAAGGTCCGGCGGGTCAGTTCTTCAACGGGGGCCTCGGTCGAGGGATAACCGGGGCGCACTACTTTATACCCTTCGGTTTCCAGCGATGCCTCCATCACGGCAAAGGACGTTTCCGTGCGCGCCAAGCCGTGCAAAAGCACAACGCAGCGGCCGACACCGGCCTGCGCCGCATCTGACTGCGCAAAAGCACAGCTGCTCAGGGTGAAAAACAGAATAAAAGGGGCAAGTATGATCTTCATATATGTCCAGATAGACTGATATCCCAAGATGTGAAATGCTTTGACGGCAGCGAAAATAGAAAGAGCATCAAATGGCTAAGAATGGCCCGCGTCTGGCGGTACGAGCTGTCATTGTTCACAAGGATCGGCTATTGTTGGTCAATGCGTACCCAGACGGCAAAAGCGATCTGATGTGCGCGCCCGGCGGTGGGGTTGAGATCGGCGCGTCCCTGCCAGAAAACCTCGCCCGCGAGGTCTATGAGGAAACGGGCCTCCGGATTGATGTGGGCACCCCCTGTCTGGTCAATGAATTCCACGATCCGACGGTTGGCTTTCATCAGGTCGATTTCTATTTCCGGTGCACGGTCATCGGATCAGCCGAGGTCGCACCCGCATGGCAAGATGTTGAAAACATCGTGACAGACCGCCGGTGGGTCACCCAAGACCAGATGGCGCGGCTGCGGGTAAAGCCTGACAGCCTCATCGACGTCGCATTTGGCGATGACTTGCTCAGCTACGATCCGCTTGAGCTGCTCGTGCGCTGACCGCCAATCCAATCCCACCGAGGACAAGGATGGTCGCCACGATAACCTTGAGGCCCAGCGGTTCGGCCAAAATTGCTGCCCCTGCAAGTATCGCAATCACCGGTACAGACAATTGAACAACCGCCGCCGTGGATTGCATCAGTTTCGGCAAGACCGCGTACCACAAGGCATACCCCAGGCCCGATGTCACAGCGCCGCACAGGATGCCCACAATCAGCCCCGTGGGGGTGTAGAACGTTGTTTGTACCAGCATCAAAATTGCGACAATGGGCGCGCAAAATAGAAAGTTACCGGCAGTGTTGGCCAGCGGATCATCAGACCCTTTGCCAATGATTGTATATGCGGCCCAACCCAAACCGGCGGCAATCATCAAGGCTGCACCGATCGGATCAACATGCACCCCAGCGCCAGGCCATAGCACCAGAACCAACCCGGCAAAGGCAATCGCAGCACCGACCACCTTGCGCAGCGTTGGCGTCACCCCGAACAGTGCACCGTGGGCAAACATTGCGATCTGCACTACGCCAAACAATATCAGCGCGCCTAGACCCGCATCCAATGTCAGATAGGCGAGTGAGAAACCGATGATGTAAACCGCCAAGGTCAGCGCACCAAAGGCTCGATCGCGACCAAAATTTGGCAATCGTCCGCCGCGCAGCAGCAGGAACAAATACAGCATAGCGGCCCCTGAAACGACCCGCACAACGGCAAACCCCGTGGGATCGATATGTCCGCCTGCAATAGCGAAACGGGTCAAAACGGAATTCGCGGCAAAGGCGATCATCACAAGGGCGGTCAAAAGGGCAATACGCATGCGAACTGCTTAGGCCAGCGGCGCGCAACGCGCCAACGAAAAAGGGGCGCATCAACCGATGCGCCCCTAATTCTGTCAGCGAAGGGTCCAAAAACCCTACGGCGTGATTTACATCATGCCGCCCATGCCGCCCATGCCACCCATATCGGGCATGCCGCCGCCGCCGCCGCCGTCTTTCGACGGACGATCAGCAACCATGGCTTCTGTTGTGATCAACAGGCCAGCAACGGATGCTGCATCTTGCAGCGCAGTACGTACAACTTTGGCAGGGTCAATAACGCCGAACTTGAACATGTCGCCATATTCTTCGGTCTGAGCGTTAAAGCCGAACTTCAGGTCGTCGCTTTCGCGGATTTTGCCGGCCACAACGGAACCGTCAACACCAGCGTTTTCAGCGATCTGACGCAGCGGTGCTTCAAGCGCTTTGCGCACGATAGAAATACCGACGTTCTGATCCGCGTTGTCGCCTGTCAGACCTTCGAGCTTTTTGCCCGCCTGAACCAGTGCAACACCACCGCCAACAACGATACCTTCTTGAACAGCGGCACGTGTCGCGTTCAATGCATCGTCAACGCGGTCTTTACGCTCTTTCACTTCGATTTCGGACATGCCGCCAACGCGGATAACAGCAACACCGCCGGCCAGTTTGGCAACGCGCTCTTGCAGCTTTTCACGGTCGTAATCGGAAGTGGTTTCTTCGATCTGGTTACGGATCTGAGCAACACGTGCTTCGATCTCGGCCTTTTCGCCAGCGCCATCAACGATTGTTGTTTCGTCTTTGGTGATGGTTACTTTCTTGGCTGAACCCAGCATGTCCATTGTAACGGACTCAAGCTTCATGCCCAGATCTTCGGAGATCACTTGACCGCCTGTCAGGATGGCAAGGTCTTGCAACATGGCTTTGCGGCGATCGCCGAAACCAGGTGCTTTGACCGCTGCAATTTTCAGGCCGCCGCGCAGTTTGTTCACAACGAGTGTTGCGAGCGCTTCGCCTTCAACATCTTCCGAGATGATCAAGAGTGGCTTTTGCGACTGGATGACCTGCTCGAGCAGAGGAACCATTGGCTGCAGCGACGAAAGTTTCTTTTCGTGCAGCAGGATGATTACGTCTTCCAGCTCAACCGTCATTTTGTCAGAGTTTGTGACAAAGTAAGGTGACAAGTAGCCGCGGTCGAACTGCATGCCTTCAACAACAACGGTTTCTGTTTCCAGACCTTTGTTCTCTTCAACAGTGATAACGCCTTCGTTGCCGACTTTCTGCATCGCGTCCGCAATCTGGCGGCCGATTTCAGATTCGCCGTTGGCAGAGATCGTACCAACCTGAGCAACTTCGTCGCTGTCGGATACGGGGCGTGCTGCTGCCTTGATCGCTTCAACAACTTTCAACGTGGCCAAATCGATGCCGCGCTTCAGGTCCATCGGGTTCATGCCAGCGGCAACCGATTTCATGCCTTCTTTAACGATGGCTTGGGCCAGAACAGTCGCGGTTGTTGTACCGTCGCCTGCTTCGTCATTGGTCCGGGAAGCAACTTCCTTGACCATCTGTGCGCCCATGTTTTCGAACTTGTCTTCCAGTTCGATTTCTTTGGCTACGGATACACCGTCTTTGGTGATGCGCGGTGCGCCGAACGATTTGTCCAGAACCACGTTACGGCCTTTTGGGCCCAGCGTGACTTTGACCGCGTCGGCAAGGATGTTCACACCCTTGAGCATGCGGTTACGGGCGTCGGTCCCGAATTTTACGTCTTTAGCAGACATAGTGTCTTCTCCTAAATTCTTGTTTTGATGTCAGCGTGTCTTGGGTGGGGCGCAAGGCCCCGTCCGGCCTGAATTCAGGACAGGATCCCCATGATGTCGCTTTCTTTCATCATCAGCAGCTCTTCTTCATCGAGCGTGACTTCTGTACCGGACCATTTGCCGAACAAAACTTTGTCACCGACTTTTACAGCCATCTCGATCAGCTCGCCGCTGTCCTTGCGTGCACCTTCGCCGCAAGCAACGATTTCGCCTTCAGCTGGCTTTTCTTTTGCGGAATCAGGGATGATCAAGCCACCCTTGGTTTTTTCTTCGCTTTCGGTGCGACGCACCAACACGCGGTCGTGAAGCGGTTTTAATGCCATCTTTCAGCTCCTTAAGGCTCAAAGTTATTCTCCCAAGCCACGTTCCCCCGTTCGGGGAAGCGGCCATTAGCACTCAGTACCCTCGAGTGCTAACGACGTTTAGCTAAGGATGTCCCATGCCCTAGTCAACCACTGTCTTACGAAAAATTTTAACGGGCTGATCCGAACGGCCAATATCAGCCGGCACCCAAGACGCGCGCGCTGGTTTCCACCGCCTCGGCCCCTTCGGGAGTGATGCCATAGATGCCTTTTTCGACTTTTTCAAACCAGCCATAATGATTGTCGCGCATCATTACCGTCGCCCTTTTTACATCCGTCTCGCGGGCGACATCTGCGCCTTTGCTGGCTCCTACTTCATACAGGTACATCGCCAGCTTCAGCGCGTCTTGGCGA
>JAPKCR010000586.1 GCA_026421135.1 Sulfitobacter sp.
GTATTACTGACCTAGCGAAAAAGATCGGTTTGTCTAAATCCCCCACTCAGGCGCGTCTGCGCCGGCTTGAGATTGCAGGCGTTATTTTGGGCTATCGTGCGCTGCTTGACCCGATTCGGTTGGGGCTGGATCACGTCGCTTTTGTTGAGGTCCGCTTGAGCGACACAAGAGAAGTTGCGCTTAAGGCGTTTAACGCAGCTGTGCTAAAAGTGCCCGAGATTGAACAGGTCCACATGATCGCAGGAAGCTTTGATTACCTGCTTAAGGTGCGGACCCGCGACATGGCGGCCTATCGGGCCTTTCTTGGCGAAACGATTACAACGCTGCCTTATGTATCGAACACATCGACCTATGTGGCGATGGAAGCGGTCAAGGAAATCATGCTCGCAGATGTTACTTGACTGAAACAGGGATGCTGCAGTCATATGTGGCATGCGTATTTCATGTGTTATTGCCCTGATCTGCGGCCCCGCGTTTGCGTCCGACTGCCCCGCACCGGCAGACATAACCGCCGAACTGGCCGCGCTGTTTGAAAAATCCCGATCGGCTGACAGTTTCCGGCAAGGGCAGGCGGTGTCTGACGAAATGTGGCAGGTCTGGCTGCGTGCGCCCGATGCAGCAGCCCAAGAGGTGCTGGACCGAGGGATGCGCAAGCGTGATGCCTATGATTTTGTCGGAGCGCTTGCAGATTTTGACCGCCTGACGGTCTATTGCCCGACTTATGCCGAAGGATTCAATCAACGCGCCTATATGTATTATCTGCGCAAAGACTATGACGCCGCGCTTGTCGATCTCGATATCGCCTTGAAATTGCAGCCTTTGCACGTTGCCGCGCAGTCTGGCAGGGCTCTGACTCTATTGAAACTTGGCCGCATCCCCGAGGCCCGCGCACAGATGTTGATCGCGGTCGAAAACCACCCATGGCTGTCGGAAGCGGCGCTTTTGGCAAAGGGCGCCCCCCTTGGACCGGTCGGAGAAGACATCTGACCATTTACACTGCCCGTAACCAAGCTATTGTGCGCAGCGTTGCGGGCGTGATGGAATGGTAGACATACCAGACTTAAAATCTGTTGGGCCTTGTGCCCGTGTGGGTTCGAGTCCCACCGCCCGCACCAATAAAGTTGAAATTAATTAATTAAATCAATGAGATGGCTTGGAAATGCACTCCTCCTCCGTCAATTGAGTTCCGGCAGTTCGTCACTAGCTGATAATCAAGCTTTGCTGGCTTCTGCCAATGACAGGCCGTCCTAGCTGCGGGTCACCGGCGTTAAGGCAGCGAAAAGTGAAATCGTGGTGGCCTATGGAATCCCCCGCCCAATCTTCTTTGACAGACGATTGGCTTTGCATGGCTACCATCTGCTGACTCCGACTTGCACAAAATGCGCTAGCTTCCATGACGGCTGCACGCTTCGCCGCAACCACGCCGCCCAGTTCGTCGCTTGTAGCGATGCTGAAAGTGTCCGGCCCCATAGGCAATACGCCTGTTGACCGGGTGCAAGCACTAAGCAGCGAAGCTGCGAAAAAAGACGCCAGCTAATCCAATAATCTTGTTTCTCATTTGATTTCCTTAAATGTGCGTTTTTTAGACTAGCAGCGTCATGACTGACGTCGAAACCTAGTAAAAAGATTGAATCTGATCCAAAAAAACATTTCACGCTCCTCAGCGCTAAGAACGTGGAAAAGTTTGCTAAGAATGTGTTGGTCTGTTTGCCCTCGCACCATCCAATCTCGAACCGCTTTCTTTGATACGTCTGTTGCCACATTCCCTTGGGCTTAGGTGCTATCCAGTTTGCGGTGCCGGGTTCGCCGCCTAGCCCGGTGCGCACCTTGTTCGCCCGCCTCAACTTGCGGTCAAATCGGGGCTCTGACCGACTGCGAAAGCGAAGCAGTAACAATGGCGGCAAAGGAAGTATCTGCCACCCAAGAACACCTTGCCGACACGGCGCGTGCAATGCCGACCGTTGACGATGCCATTGCATCTGAAATAGGGGCGCATGCCGCCATATTGGAACTCTGCGTAGGTTAGTGGGATTGATTGCGTAACGGTTTCCCACTCACTCCCAAAGGAGCACTTTGTAGTCCAGCACGAGGCGGCCTCCCTTTGCTTGGTAACCAATGCGACCCGTTTCTGTGCCATCTATTGACCAGACCCAATGCCCTCGCCTGCCAGGGCTTTGACAGCCTTCGCGGTGCAAATGGTTCACGTCCAGCGACTTGGTGTCTTCTGCTTCATGCTTGTAGCCCATGCGTCCAGATCCATATCCGCCTATGCGGTGCTCCCTAACATTTTTCCGAGATCACGAGCAGAGCTTAGGGTTTATCGGCTCACCTACTTTACCACCCTGGGTTGGGCTTCGGCATTCTCTTGTAGAATCTAATTTTAGGAGTAATATCTGAGGCATAAGTAAATTAAAGTGGTGAAGTCTAAGTCGATTTTTTCTCTAGCAACACAAGTTCATTGTGATGTTATCGCGTTAATTATTTTGGAAGATATCCACACACAAACGTGAGAAGTTAGGAAAACAGACTTAGAATATGAAAACTTATTTTTGGGG
>JAPKCR010000038.1 GCA_026421135.1 Sulfitobacter sp.
CGCAACTTGTTTATGGTCCGTTGTCGGATCAGATCGGACGCAAAAAGACGCTGCTGATCGGGATGAGCATTTTTGCAGTAGGGTCCGTTATTTGCGCATCCTCGCCATCAATCGAGGTGCTCGTGATTGGCCGTCTGGTTCAGGGCATCGGCGGTGCGACCGTCATGGTGATCCCCCGCGCAATCATCCGAGACTTGTACACCGGCGCACAGGCCACGCGATTGATGGCGACGATCATGCTGGTGATTTCGATTTCCCCGATGCTGGCACCCTTGGCGGGCAGTGGCATTGTGGCCTTGGGCAGTTGGCGCGAAATCTTCCTTGTGATGGGAATATTTGCGACCCTTAGCCTGACGCTTGCCCAAGTGATGCTGCCCGAGACATTAAAACCGGAACGCCGCCGCAATGTGAATATCAAAGAGCTCTCGCGCAGCTGCGGCATATTGCTGCGTGATCCGGTGTTTGTTGGCCTGACCTTTATCGCGGGCTTTGGCATGGCCAGCTTTTTCCTTTTTGTTTCAAGCGCATCCTTTGTCTATACCGGTCAATACGGCCTGACCCCGACCGAATTTTCACTGGCCTTTGCTTTCAATGCTGTCGGTTTCTTCATCGCCACCCAGATCGCCGGTCGTTTGGCAGATAACTGGGGGCTGGCCACATTGATCGGGCGCGGTGTATTCGGATTTGCAACCTGCGCGACGATATTGGCGGTACTTATGCTGGCCGGATATAATGATATGTGGTTGCTGCTGATCGGCCTGTTTCTGGCCTATGCCTGTCTGGGCGTGGTGATCCCGTCGGCCATGGTTGCCGCACTTGACGCCCATGGTCGACGTGCCGGCATGGCATCATCGCTCAGCGGCAGCCTGACCATGTTGACCAGCGCAATTTGCATTGGCCTTTCGACGCCGTTCTTTGACGGGACCGCATTGCCCATGGTCGCGAGTATAGCATTATGTGGATTGGCTGCTGTCACGCTGGTGATCTTTACCATGCCGAAACTTAGGCAGCAGCAGACTGAACTTGCCGCTGCCTAAGGTCATTTCGCAGCGCTATTCAGCGGCGCGCAACTTCGCAGCAGGGCCAGTTGCCGCCGCTGGGGCAATGTCATCACCCCAGATCAGGATTCCGGCGGTTAGACGCTGCGCATCCTTCTGCAGGGCCCAATCCTGAGCTGCCTTGCTGGCACGGCCCAGCGACATCTTGGCCAACAACCGGGCAATCCAGCGGGCATAGGTTGTCGCCCATACGCGCACGGCCAGCAGCGATGGCGTCACCATAAGAGTAAGCACCGTCGCCACACCAAGTCCGAACACAACGGCCGTGGCCAGCTGCTTCCACCACAGGGCGGTGGGGCTGTCTATCGTGTAGCCGCCATTGGCGAAATCAAGGCTCAGGCCGAACATCATCGGCGCAAGCCCCGCCATCGTCGTAATGGTGGTCAGCAAAACCGGGCGGATTCGGGCCTGCGCTGTGCGAATGATCGCCTCGATCCGGGGCATGTATTGACTGAACTCCTGATAGGTGTCGATCAGGATGATGTTGTTGTTCACCACGATTCCGGCCAAGGCGACGATACCCGTGCCCGTCATAATGATAGAGAACGTCTGATCCATAACCAACATCCCGATCAGCACGCCGGTCGTGGACAAGACCACGGCGATCAGCACCAGAACCGAATTGTAGATGCTGTTGAATTGGGCCAGCAGAATGATGAACATCAGTCCCAAGGCCGCGGTGAACGCAGAACTTAGGAAGGCCTGACTTTCGGCCTGATCCTCATGGTCGCCGGTCCATTCAGTGCGGACACTGGCGGGCAGGGGTTTTGTATCCAGCCATTTTGTAATCTCGGCGATGCGTTCGTTGGCGTTGATCGGGATCATTCGCAGGCTTGCCTTGGTCAGCCCGTCTTGCAGATTAACGCCCGTGGCCGCGACTGTGCGGTTAGTGATTTTGAACCCTGCGCCATCAAGCGCGGTGATATCCGCATCTGCTGCTGCGGGACGCATCGTGGCAAGGGTGATGTCCGTTTCCTCGCCGTCGATGATATCAGTTTTCACCAGCTTCATTAGGCCGGGGAACACGTCGGCCTTGACGTCCAGATAGCGCTTTTGATCGACGCGGTTAATCTCGGCCAGCTTGGGGACAGGCTTGCGCGTGATGAAATTCGACAGCGGGATCAACCCGTCAGCGGTACGCACCTTGAGCGTATCAAGGGTGCTTAACACCCGGTCTTGTTCGGGCAGGCGCACCCTGATTTCGATCTCCTCGTCCGAGGTATCAACCCGCATTGTATCAAGAAGCAATCCGCGTGTGACCAGCTGGACCATAGCCCCTACGGTCAAAACATCAGCGCCATATTGGCCGGCCTTAGCAACATCCACGTCGATCTGCCAATCAATGCCGGGCAGGGGGCGTGTGTCTTCGATCAAGGTCAGGCCGGGGGTTTTGTTGAATTCATCACGCGTCAGTTCGGTAGCAACGACCAGATCATCGAAGCTGTCGGATTTTAGCCGAAGATGCACAGGCTTGCCCGATGCTGGTCCACGGGCTTGCGCCAGAATTTCAATCTTGATGCCCGGAATTTGGCTTAACGACTCGGTCAGTTCGGCAATAACGATGTCACCATCCAGTTCAGGCCGCAAAGCGCGGTCTTCCCATGGGATTGTCTCAAGCTGGATCTGGCCGATGCTGTCCTTGGGCACCTGTGCGCCACCCGTGTTGCTGTCCAACCCACCTTGGCCCGCAAAGGCAAAGGCGGTCGAGATGCCGGGATGCGTTAGCACGATATCTTCGGCCTGTTTCATGATCGCGTCTTTTTCGGTCAGCGACAGGTTACCGCGCGCCAACACATAGACGATCGCTTGTTCGGGTTCCGATTCAACAAAGAATTCAACGCCTTTGTTGTTGTTGCCGAAAAAGATCATTGTTGTGCCTACAAGAACGAACACCACACCAATCACGACCAGCGGCATCACGGGATTACCAGCAATCACCTCGATCACGCGCCCAAAGGGTGACCGGCGATAGCCCGCGTGGATCACATCAGGTGGTTTGCGGAAAAGCTTGGCGGTGATCCATTTACCACCGCGCCCCATGCGTGTGAACAGCGCGAAAAAGCTGACCAGACCCAGCATGGCACCTGACATACCCAAAGATACCAAAGCAGCAAGCGCGGCGATGCACAGGAAAACAACGGCAAATACAGGAATGACAGAACCTAGAATGTCCAACCCATCCATTGATCCAAACTGCGTTGAAATCATCGCAAACAGTGGCTGCATCAGCGCGACAGGCAGGGCCACCATTACAAAGGCCACAGGGATCAGCAACAAATGCAGGTACAGACGCAGGTTCGCGATGGCCGTCATATTGTCAGCCATCCACCGTTCAAGCCGCCCCGTCACACCGCCCAGAACCGGCAAATAGACCAAGGCAACCACGAGCGACGCCGACAAAACAAAGATCAGCGTTACTGGTAGCATACCCATGAATTCACCCGGAACGCCCGGCCAGAACAGCATGGGCAGAAACGCACAAAGCGTCGTGGCCGTTGATGAAATGATCGGCCAGAACATGCGCTTGGCGGCAGACACATAGGCTTGCATCGGCCCTTCGCCTTGCTGTTGACGGGCATCCGCATATTCGACCACCACAATAGCACCGTCCACCAGCATCCCAACGGCCAAGATCAATCCAAACATAACAATGTTCGAGATCGATATCCCCATGAGCGCCAGAAACGCGAAGCACAACAGGAACGAGGTCGGGATCGCAAACCCGACGAGCAATGCCGCGCGGATACCAAGGGCGGCAAGCACCACGATCATCACCAGCGCCACGGCGGTAAAGACGGACCCCAGAAGCTGCTTAACCATGCTGTCCACGATACGGCTCTGATCGTTTGATGTGCCAATTTTGACAGCAGCCTTTAGCCCATCTGGCCAGTTGGCGCTTTGCTCGGCCACGACTTCTTTGACGCGGGCCGAGGTGTCGATCAGGTTGAACCCTTTGCGTTTAACGACTTGCAAGGCCAGTGTTTTCTCACCGTTAAACCGGGCAGTTCCGTCGCGGTCTTCGAACGTCAGGTTGATTGTCGCCAGGTCGCCCAAGGTCACAACACGGTCACCGTTGGTCTTGACCGGCAGGTCATACACATCACGTGGTTCGTCGAAGGATGATGGTATTTTGACCGAAAATGTACCCTGATCCGACTGGACCTCGCCCGCCGCGATCAGCTGGTTGTTGTTCTGCACGGTGTTGATCAATTCACCCGCCGTGACGTCATATGCCTCAAGCCGGAGCGGGTCGATCAAGACCTCGAGCATCTCGTCGCGGTCGCCCGCAACGCCAGCTTCCAACACGGCATCCAAGCCTTCCAACTCATCCTGCAAGTCGCGGGCAACACGTGCCATGGTGCGTTCCGGCACAGGGCCGGTAAGGTTAACGATGATGATGGGGAACTCGGAAAAGTTGATCTCTTTGATCGAATATTTCTCATAGCCCTCGGGGAATTTTCCCTCGGCGGTGCTCATGGCGTCGCGCACATCGGCCATGATCTTACTTTTGTCCCAGCCGAATTCGAACTCAAGCGCGACACCGGCATAGTTTTCGGTAGCCGTGCCAGTCATTGTTTTCAGGCCGTCCAGATCAGACAGCTCGGTCTCCATCGGTTTGACCAGCAGGGTTTCACTGTCGACAGCCGAGATGCCGGGGAATTGCACCGACACAAACAGGGCAGGGATCTCGATATCCGGCTCGCCCTCTTTGGGCAGGGTCGAATATGCATATCCGCCCACCACAAGGCTGAGCAGGATAAATGCCATAACCATGCGGGCACGGCCCGCGGCCCAATCGACGATGCCGCTCATTGGGTGACCTCACGGTAGGTCGGGGCCACTGTGACACCAGCGGTCACGTATTCCTGCCCCAACACGATCACGTTCGACGTTTTTGGCAGTCCAACCACCCAAACCCCTTGCGCTGTGTCGCGCATCAGCTGGATCGGCACAAAGGCAACCGTATCCGCGTCGTCAATCACGCGAACGCCCAGCGTGCCATCATCATTCAGCGTCAAAGCGGATTGCGGCAGCAGATGCGCATCTACACCCGCCGAGGCGATGGCAATTTCGGCAGTTTGCCCGTCACGGATGCTGAGATCAGCGTTAGGCACATCAATCTCGATGCGGAAGGTGCGGGTCGATGGATCGGACGCGCGCGAGATAAAGGTGACTTGACCCACGATATCACGGTTGCCAGCGGCCAGCCGCGCTTGGGCGGGGGCACCTAGGGTGACGCGGTCAACTTCGGTCTCGGGGACAAACCCGACCAACTTGATCGGGTCCAACTGGATCACCCTTGCGCACAGGCTTCCCTTTTGCAGTAAACTTCCCAGTTCGGCGGTATCGCTTTCCAGCAATCCATCAAAGGGGGCGGTCAATGTGAGGCGGTCGATTTCGGTCAAAGCTCCGGCGACTGCGGCATCAGCACCTTCGATTCCGGCTTTTGCAGCGTTCAAACCCGCCTTGGCCGAGCTTAGGCTGGCACGGGCACTGGCAACCGCTGCTTGGGCTGTTGCCAACTGTGTTGTCGATGAAAACCCGCCTTGGCCCAGCTTTTCGGCAGAGTTTAACTTGAGCAGTGTTTCGTCCAGACGGGCCTGAGCCTCGGCAACACGGGCTTCAGCTTCCGGAACGCGTGATTCCGCTTCTGCAAGACGGGCCTCGGCCTCTCTTTTAACGGCCCCGCGTGTGCCCAGATCCAATGTGCATAGGGCGTCGCCAGCTGTGACCTTTGCCCCCTTGCGCAGGGGCGGCGAGGTCACCACGGCAGAGGTTTCGGCGGCAACATCGACAACCCGCGCTGCTGCGGTCTGGCCCCGCACGATGACGGCTGAATCAAGCTGGCGTGCGGTGCTGCGTTGCACCACAACCTTGACCAGCTCTTGCGCCGCGATCTGGGAGGGGTTCGGGCTGTCGCTTGTGGCATCGCTCTCTACTGCCGCAGTATCCTTCGGCATATCGCCTGAACGGCCCAGCAGGGTGTCCCGCTCGAAGATCGCCATATACATTAGGACAGAAGCGACAATCGCCGCGATGATAGGGAAAATACGCATAATATGCCTTTGGCCGATAAGAATTATTGCATTGCTTAATATAGTCAGAAATTTGTTAGGGTAAATTAGGGGTACTGACCAGTTCACAATGCTGTTTTCAGGCCAACTGCGACGCTGTAGCCCGATTGATGCGTAAACTCCGTGCAACGATGCCCTTGGCAGTGTCGCTGCCGCAGGTTAAGAGAGGCGCTAATTCACGGTGGGACAGGCAAGATATGAGCAACACAGACAGTTTCATTGACGAGGTGAACGAAGAAGTCCGCCGCGATCGCTTCTACTTGATGCTCAAGCGCTATGGCTGGGTCGCCATTCTGGCAGTGATTTTGCTGGTCGGCGGTGCCGCGTGGAATGAATACCAAAAGGCGCAAGCCCGCGCCAAGGCCGAGGCATTCGGCGATGCGATGTTCGCAGCCCTGTCGATCGAAGACACGGGCGGCCGCGCCGCCGCTCTTGAAGCGATTGAGCCGGTATCACCACAATCAGGTGCACTGGTCGGCTTTTTGACCGCTGCACAACAAGCCGAAGCTGGTGATAAAGTCGCCGCAATCGACACGCTAAGTGCTGTTGCGGTAAACAGTGACATCCCCGCCATCTACCGTGAAATCGCGCAGTTCAAATCTGTGACCTTGCAAGGCACGGAAACGCCCGTTGGCGAACGCCGTCTCGCCCTCGAGGCGCTTGCACAGCCCGGTAACAGCCTGAGGTTGTTGGCAATCGAGCAACTGGCCCTGATTGATATCGAAGAAAACAACGCCCAGGCCGCGATTGATCGCTATCAGTCGATCTTATTAGATGCGGAAGTCACCACGGACTTGCAACAACGTGCCCTTCAGGTGATTGTAGCCTTGGGAGGCGAGCCAGACATGGGCACCGCCGCCCCGTTAGCGCAGCCTGATGTGTCCGATACAGCAGGTAGCGAAAGCAACTAACGTCAGAAATGGCGCAAGAATGATATGAGTTAAGAGCAAAGCGAGCAGGGCCATGACCAATCTCCACCGCATCTGTACCAGATTACCGCGCACTCGGCGGGTCTCGTTGGGCATGGGGGCCGTCGTGGCGTCATTGCTTTTGTCTGCCTGCGCCGAACCCCAAGTGATTCTGCCCGGTGTGCGCGAAGACATCCGTTCGGTTCTGCAAAGCGACGAAGGGTTTGAGGCACCTGCTGATCAGCCCGTGCCAGAAAATACGTCCCGCGCTATTTCGCTGCCGGCAATGACAAACAACGCCAGCTGGTCCCAATCCGCCGGTACGCCAAGCACCCGCATCAGCCACGCCTCGCTTTCAGCCGCGCCGCAATTGGCATGGTCTGCCAATATTGGCAAAGGCGACAGCCGCAAACAACGCATCAACGCAACCCCGGTTGTTGCAGGCGGCAGAATCTTCACCATCGATTCCAGCGCATTGGTCACGGCGACTTCTGCTTCTGGCGCGACGTTATGGTCTCGCGACCTGACGCCGTCCACTGACGGGCAGGGCGACGCCTCGGGCGGCGGATTGGCCGTAGATGGCGACACGCTTTACGTATCGCTTGGGTTTGGCACGGTTACAGCCATTGATACGTCTTCAGGTGCCACACGGTGGGAACAAGATATCGAGGCCACAGGATCAGGCGCACCAACCGTTTATGGTAATCTGGTTTACTTCACCTCAGGCGATGATCTGGGTTGGGCCTTGAACAAGAACAACGGTCGTGTGCAGTGGCAAACCGGGTCAAGCACCGTAGTCGGCAACGTGTTCGGTGCGCCAGCACCCGCAATCAGCCCCGAGATCGCCGTCATGGCATTCGGCTCGGGCGAGGTGCAGGGACTGTTCCGCCAAGGCGGCCTAAGCCGCTGGGACACCTCTGTTGTAGGCAAACGGCCTGGCCGCGCCCTTGCCAATGTGTCTGACATTACAAGTGGGCCGGTCATCGCCGGCAATACCGTTTATGTGGGCAACATGTCAGGTCGTTTGGCCGCTGTGTCGCTTTCGGGCGGCGAAAGCCAATGGATCGCGCGCGAAGGCGTGGTCGGGCCGGTGTGGCCTGCGGGCGATAGCGTGTTTGCGGTTACCGAACTGAACGAACTGGTGCGCCTTGATGCCAGCACCGGTCAGCGGGTTTGGGGCGTAAAATTACCGAATTTCGTCAAGGAAAAGCCGAAACGCCAGTCGGAAGTCTTTGCGCATTACGGCCCGATCCTTGCAGGGGGCCGCGTTATCATCGCCTCGAACGACGGTGTATTGCGCAGCTTTGATCCGACCAACGGCGCGCTGGTCGGAACAACAACAATTCCCGGCGGTGCAACCACTGCACCGGTCGTGGCGGGCGGCACACTTTATGTCGTGTCGTCAAAAGGGCAATTGCACGCTTTCCGTTGACCTTGAAATAGTCTAGAGGGCAGGCTTGACCTGACCTTCGGAGCCATTCAATGTCTTTCACCCTCGCCATCGTGGGCCGTCCCAATGTGGGGAAATCCACGCTGTTCAACCGTCTTGTCGGTAAAAAGCTGGCGTTGGTCGATGACCAACCCGGTGTGACGCGCGATCTGCGCGAGGGCGCAGCACGTCTTGCGGACCTTCGGTTCACTGTGATCGACACTGCCGGACTTGAGGAAGTTACCGATGACAGTCTTCAGGGCCGCATGCGCCGTTTGACTGAACGCGCGGTCGATATGGCGGATGTCTGCCTGTTCATGATAGACGCCCGCGTCGGCGTAACCCCGACTGATCTGGTTTTCGCTGATATCCTGCGCAAGAAATCTGCCCACGTGATTTTGGCAGCCAACAAAGGTGAAGGCAAAGCCGCCGACGCTGGCGTAATTGAAGCCTACAGCCTTGGGCTGGGCGAACCAATCCGCATGTCGGCCGAACATGGCGAAGGGTTAAATGATCTTTATACGCATTTGATGCCGATTGCGGACGGCTTTGCCGATCGCGTTGACACAGACACCCCCGACACAGACGTAGACCTTTCCGAGGAAGAGGCTGAACTGGGCGATGAAGACGCGCCCATGCCCGTACCCACGAATACCAAGCCTTTGCAGGTTGCCGTGGTTGGTCGCCCGAACGCTGGTAAATCAACGCTGATCAACCAGATCATGGGCGAAGACCGCTTGCTGACCGGGCCAGAGGCGGGAATTACCCGCGATGCGATTTCGCTGCGCACTGTTTGGGACGGCGTGCCGATGCGTATCTTTGATACGGCGGGCATGCGTAAAAAAGCCAAGATTCAAGAGAAGCTGGAAAAGCTAAGTGTCAGCGATGGCCTGCGGGCGGTGAAATTTGCCGAAGTCGTGGTTGTGCTGTTGGATGCTGATATCCCGTTCGAGCAGCAGGATTTGCGGATCGCGGATTTGGCCGAACGTGAAGGTCGCGCTGTTGTGGTTGCTGTCAACAAGTGGGACCTTGAGACCGATAAACAGGGCAAGCTGAAAGACCTGCGCGAAAGTTTTGAACGGCTTTTGCCACAGCTTAAGGGCGCACCTCTGGTTACTGTTTCGGCCAAAACCGGCCGCGGCATTGACCGTCTGCAACAGGCAATTATGCGGGCCTATGATGTCTGGAACCGCCGGATTACAACTGCGCAATTGAACCGCTGGCTAG
>JAPKCR010000039.1 GCA_026421135.1 Sulfitobacter sp.
CGGGCGGTCTGGATATGATGCGCAAGTGGGTGAACGTGGTGTAAAGCTGTCAGGCGGGCAGCGGCAGCGAATCGCATTGGCTCGTGTGATCCTAAAGAATGCCCCGATCCTGTTGCTGGACGAGGCAACGAGTGCTTTGGACAGCGAGGTTGAGGCCGCTATTCAGGAAACCCTTTATGGCATGATGAAAGGCAAGACAGTCATCGCCATTGCGCATCGCCTTTCTACGATCGCTGAAATGGACCGTATTTTAGTGATGGACGAGGGGCGCATCGTTGAAGAAGGCACCCACGACATGCTTTTGTCGAATGGCGGGCTATATGCTGATTTCTGGAGCCGGCAATCCGGCGGGTTCCTCAAGACGGAAGACATTTGAAGATGAAGATTGCCAATTGGATTGACCCCTTTGCGCCAGCAGATGGTGACCCGCCGCAACGTTTGCTGCCCTTCTTTGGCTGGACGCTAAAGGGCTGCGGATATGCATTGGCTTTGTCTGCCGTCCTATCAATCGCGGCAGGTGTGGTCGAAGTGTTGGCGGCGCTGGTTTTGGGCTGGGTTGTGGATGCAGCATTATCATCCACAGCAGCTTCGGTTTTCAGCGATCAGTCAGGTTTGTTGATTGGATGTCTAATTTTCTTTTTGATTCTACGACCGCTGATTTTCGGGGTCAGCTCTTATATGCAGTCCATTGTGGTGGGGCCGAATGTTTTCAATATCGCCTTGTCACGACTGCATCGCTACACACTGGGGCAGGCGGTCACGTTTTTCGACAATGATTTTGCAGGCCGGATTTCCCAAAAAGAGATGCAGACCAGCCGTGCCTTGACCGATGTCGTGATAGAGATGATCCACACGGTGCTGTTCGCGGCGGCATCTTTTGTTGGGGCTGTTTTGCTGTTGGGAACGGTGGACTGGCGGATAGCAGCAGGGCTGGTGCTATGGATGATCGGCTATGTCTTTCTGATCCGTCATTTCATGCCCCGCATTCGCAAGTTTTCGCAGGCGCGCGCTGGTGCGCGGGCAATGGTCACGGGGCAGGTCGTTGATACGATTACGAACATCAAGACGGTAAAACTATTCGCGCATGCAGATTTCGAAGACCGTGCAGCACTTGGCGCAATGAACAAATTTCTGGGCACGAGCCTTGATTTTGGCCGTGTTAGTGTCGCTTTCCGGTTTTGGTTGATGACGATTGCGGGGCTTTTGCCGGTATTGCTGGTCGGGGGCGCGCTTTGGTATTGGTCGCTCGGCTTGGTAACGGCGGGTGATATCGCGGCAACGGGTGCGGTGTCTTTGCGGCTTGCGCAAATGACAGGCTGGGTAAGCTTCACTTTGATGGGGCTATACGCCAATATGGGAGAGGTCGAAGACGGAATGCGTACGTTGACGCCCCGCCAAAAGTTGCGTGACGTTCATGGCGCGCATGATCTGGTCGTTGATAGCGGTGCAATCAAGCTGGATAATATTCGGTTCACTTATGGACGCGAGTCCGGCGGGGTCGAGCATCTGGCGTTGGATATTAAACCGGGTGAAAAGCTGGGGATCGTTGGTGCGTCCGGGGCGGGGAAATCCAGCCTCGTTTCACTGCTGCTGAGGCTCTACGCCTTGGAGGAAGGGCGGATTTTGATCGACGGTCAAGATATCGCGAATGTCACCCAAGAGAGTCTTCGAAGGCAAATTGGAATGGTCACGCAGGAAACGGCGATGTTCAACCGGTCGGCATTCGACAATATCCGCTATGGCAAACCCGATGCGACCGAGGACGAGGTAATTGCCGCCGCGAGAAAGGCCGAGGCGCATGAGTTTATTAAGGACATGCAAGATCACACCGGGCGCAAAGGCTATGCCGCGCATTTGGGCGAGCGGGGGGTGAAGTTGTCTGGCGGACAACGCCAGCGCATCGCTTTGGCGCGCGCAATTCTAAAAGACGCGCCCATATTGATCCTGGACGAAGCGACAAGCGCGCTGGACAGCGAGGTCGAGGCGGCCATTCAAACTGCGCTTACCCGCGTAATGAAGGGCAAAACGGTGCTTGCAATTGCGCACCGTCTGTCGACCCTGACCGAGATGGACAGGATCGCCGTAATGGACGCCGGCAAGATCGTTGAAATTGGAACGCACGAGGCGCTTTTGGCGCAGAACGGACTTTACGCGCGGTATTGGCAAAGACAGTCTGGCGGATTTCTTGATATGAAGGCCGCTGAATAGGGGCTTTTGCTGCCGCTCCCTTCGCGCTATGCGCGGTGCATGACAGAATATGTAATTCAGCGACTTGGTCACTTGGGCGACGGCATTGCCGCCGGCCCGTTTTTTGCTCCCATGACTTTGCCGGGAGAGGTTATAACTGGTACGCCCGCTGGGCAGGCCCTGACCGACATCCGAATTGTAAAGCCTTCGGAAAACCGAGTTGCGGCACCCTGCAGGCATTTCAAAGCCTGTGGTGGCTGCCAATTGCAGCATGCATCTGATGATTTTGTTGCTGAGTTCAAGATGGGTGTGGTCAAAGCATCGCTGGATGCGCATGGGATCGAAACTGTCTTTAAGCCGATCCTAACCTCGCCGCCGCAATCGCGTCGCCGGGCGACCTTTGCCGCCAAGCGTACCAAAAAAGGCGCAATGGCAGGGTTCCATGGGCGCGGATCAGATGTGGTGATTGAGATACCGGGCTGTCAGTTGCTGGATCCTTCGGTCATGGCCGCGATACCAATCGCCGAGCAATTGGCTGTCATCGGCACTAGCCGCAAAGCATCTTTGGCCGTTACAGTGACAACCTCGCGCGCGGGGTTGGATATCTCGGTCCAAAACGGCAAATCACTTGATGGTCCCCTACGCCAAGAACTTGCCCATCTGTGTGACAGCTTGGGCCTTGCGCGTCTGACGTGGGACGGCGACGTGATTGCCATGCGTACACCGCCCGTTCAGCGGTTTGGCGTGGCCAAGGTGACGCCACCACCCGGTGCGTTTTTGCAAGCCACCCCACAGGGCGAGGCCTCGCTGGTGACTGCTGTGCGCGACGCGGTTGGGTCTTCGCGGCACGTTATTGATCTGTTTGCTGGCTGCGGCACATTCAGCCTACCTTTGGCCGAAAGCGCCGAGGTCCATGCCGTTGAAGGGGATGCAGGCATGACAGCGGCACTCGATCACGGCTGGCGCATGGCGCAGGGGCTGAAGCCCGTCACGTTTGAAACACGCGATCTGTACCGCCGCCCTTTGTTGCCGGATGAGTTGGCAAAAACCGACGCAGTCGTTCTAGACCCACCTCGCGCTGGAGCCGAGGCGCAGGTGGCCGAAATCGTCAAAGCAATGCCCCCTGTGGTGGCCTATGTGTCGTGCAACCCAGTGACTTTTGCACGGGACGCTGCCGTTTTGATTGCTGCAGGTTATACATTGAATTGGGTGCAGGTTGTTGATCAATTCCGCTGGTCGTCCCATGTGGAGCTTGCGGCGCAGTTCACCGCCCCCGAGGTCAAACGCAAACATAGATAGAGCAGCATACCCAAGCGCGATAGCATGGGCGCCTGCAGTGCAGGAGTTGTTCGTCTTTCGGGCGATTTCGGAAGCCTCGCGTCTGCGATACGTCGTCAAAGGTTATATCGCCGCTTTGAGAAGCATGGGTTCTGTTATTTTTGCTGTTGGCGATCATTTTTATATCGGATCTGTGGTCGCAATCGAGCATTTGGCAGCGAATTTCCTGAATGGTTTGGTTCGCTTCCCGCGAGCGCATACTCGGTGTTCCAAATCATGACATTGGAAAGCTGGTCCATGGGCATCGTCTGGCCCGTGATGGATGTCTACCCCGAGAAGGCGATTCGAAAGCTTGCTTTGTTCGAAAAGAAGTTGGCTGCAAGACAGTAAAAGTAACGGCTTTTTCACCTCGAAATTTTTTGCTACATGTTAGGCGAAGCTGATAAAGGTCGAAAAGGCCGTGGCGAAACGAGGCATGGAAATGAAACGCAGAAATCTTATTCTGGGCGGCACCGCTTTGGTGGCTCTTGGTGCGTGTAGCGGTGACAGCAAATTCAAACGCTACAATGGCCCGCAGGTCACTTATGTGGTCGTCAACAAGTCGGACCGCCGTATGTTCTTGATGCACAAGGACAAGGTGCTGGAATCCTACAACTTTAAATTGGGGTTCGCGCCGGTTGGACACAAAGTACACGAGGGCGACGGCAAAACACCCGAGGGTCTGTATCGGATTGACCGTCGCAATCCGAACAGCAAATTCCATCTGTCGCTAGGGATCTCGTACCCGAACGAAGACGATCGCGCGGTTGCTGCTGCACTGGAAAAAAGCCCCGGTGGCGATATCTTTATTCACGGACAGAAAAGACCGGGAGAAAAGAACCGCCATGATTGGACTTGGGGCTGTATTTCAGTCTCTAACAAAGAGATCGAAGATATCTACGCGATGGTGGGTGATGGTACACCAATCGCGTTGAACCCTTGATTTCAACCTAGAAAGTGTGGCGCTAAGTAACCCTGCGGGTTACTTGCCCAAGACCATCGTCCACCAGATTTTGCCACTGCTTTCCTGGTGCCAGGAAAACCCCATGTTCCGCGCGTCAGGTGCCATGATGATCCGGCGTGTGTCAGGCTGTTCCATCCATGCGGCAAGTGTTTCCAATTCAGTCTCGTACGTCTCGGAAATCACTTCGCCGACCAATGCGCCAGTGTACCCAACACGCTGGATGCGATCGACAGGAGACGATCCGTCAGAGCCAAAGTGCCAGGGGCGGTTCTGGTTTGCCATGTCGCGCGAATGGGTAGCAGCTGCAGCGTTTAGGTTGGAATCGAGCTGAACCTGCACCAGACCGGATGCGCCGCGCAGGGCGTTGATAGAATCAAGCATACGGAATTGAAGCTTTCCGGAATCACCACGGCCAATCCGGTATACTTTTGGCAGTGCTTTGCCATCGGTGCCAATTGTGGACGTGGTAGGTGCACAAGCCGCTAACGCGACGGACAGGGCAATCATTATAGAAAATAGACGGATCATGGCGCAGCTCCACGCAATTAAATTTTTTGATGCCTTATCGCGACAAGCGTTGCAGATCAAACGCACATCGGCGTGAGTGCGCCTGTTGACGCCGGTTTGATTTGATACTGCGACTTTCGGGTCATATATGTGCAATAATTACAGGCTTTTCCCAATTCCAGGAGACATTCGATGTCTGACCAAAAGTTTAACCTTTCTTCGCGCCGTGCATTTCTTGCCGGTAGCGCTGCGATGTTGGCAAGCCCAGCGCTTGCGCAAAGCAGCGTGAACGGTGCCGAAACGACAGAAACCGAGAGAGATTTAACCGAAACCGTTCGCCGCAATATCTCTAGCTTCCGGACATTGGATTGGCGTCCGTATTTCAGCGATACCAAGAACGGCGCTGTCTTGGTCGACATCGACAGCCGTGCTGTCCACTACTGGTCCGAGGACGAGTCGATTTACAAGCTGTACCCGTCCAGCGTTCCACTTACCGCAGAGCTGACCCGCCGCGGCCGCACCAGCGTTGTGCAAAAGGTAACCGGCCCCACATGGCGGCCGACCCCATCAATGCTGGAACGCAACCCTGAATGGCCGGCAGTTATCGGACCGGGTCCTGATAACCCATTGGGTACGCACGCTTTGTACCTTAGCTGGACCTATTACCGTATCCACGGCACCCATGACACGCGCAAGATTGGCCGTCGTTCTTCGAACGGATGCATTGGCTTGTACAATGAACATATCGCCGAGCTTTTTGAACTGACCAATGTAGGCACTCAAGTGTTGCTTATTTGACGATATTTTGGTGATTGTGAGCCTCAAAAGCTGAATCCGGGTTTGCAATCGCCCGCAGATGCTGTTTAGAAAGTTTCACGAGGTAAGTCTTGGGCGCGTGCTATCACCTTGTGAGGCACGCCTTTTCTGGAGGTTATGATATGAAGAAACTCGTTCTCGCCGCTGCATTGACAGCTGCTGCATCGAATGCATTTGCTGGTTCGCTGGCAGATCCAATCATCGAAGCACCTGTAATCGTTGAAGAGTCCACCTCTTCTTCTTCGGGTATTTTGATTCCTTTGCTGCTGCTCGTTCTCGTAGCTGCTGCTGTTGCTGACTAATTTAGTCACGTGACTGAATAAAAAGGCGGTGTTCTGCACCGCCTTTTTTTTGTGCCTTTTTTAGAAAAAGGACGCAAAGCTATGCCCACGCAAATGTGCAAACGGGCAAAAGCTTTGAGGCTAGGCAAATTCGACCTAGTCGATCCACCCTTGCAGGTTCTCTTCGATCACGTTGGACAGTGCTTTGATGTGCATTTCATCGTCATTCAGGCATGGGATATAGTGAAACTCCTCACCGTCCGCATGCTCAAAGCTTTCCTTGATCTCTTCGTTGATCTCTTCCAGCGTTTCGATGCAGTCCGCTGAAAACGCGGGTGCACAGACGGCGATCTTTTTATTACCCGCTTCTGCCTGACGCGCGACTTCTTCCACCGTATAGGGCTGCAGCCATTCTTCGGGTCCGAATTTCGACTGGAAGGTTGTCATGATCTGGGTGTCGTTCCAGCCCAACCGCTCCTTCAGCAGGCGCGTCGTTTTTTGGCATTGGCAATGATAGGGGTCACCCTCCATCAGATAGCGCTGCGGAACACCGTGGTACGAACATAACAGCTTGTCCGGTTTGGTTTCCATCTTGGCGTAGGCATTTTCGATCGAGGTCGCCAAGGCATCGATATAATCAGGACGGTCGAAATAGGGCTGAACCGTGCGGGCTGCTGGCTGCCACTTTTCTTTTCCTAATGCGGCAAAGAACGCGTCGTTGGCGGTGGCAGATGTAGCACCAGCATAATGTGGGTAAAGCGGGAAGAACAGAATCTTTTGACAGCCCGCAGCAACCATTGCTTCGACCTTGGATTTGGTCGATGGATTGCCATAGCGCATACAGAAATCGACCATAACTGCGTCACCATACCGCGCCTGCATCGTCTCTTTAATCTTGGCAGTTTGCGCTTTTGTGATCGTCATTAAGGGGCTTTCGCCTGCTTCTTCGTTCCAGATCGACTTGTATGCGGCACCGCTGGTAAACGGGCGTTTGGTCAGAATGATCAATTGCAACAGCGGTTGCCACAGCCATGGGCTGTAGTCGATGACGCGCCGATCCGACAGGAATTCTCCCAGATAACGGCGCATTGACCAATAATCATAGTTATCTGGCGTACCAAGATTGGCCAGTAGAATGCCCACCTTGGGTGTCGGGATCTTGGGATGATCCGGCTGGGCATGAACTGGGCAAGATTTGGTCAACTAGAAATCCTTTTAACGTGAGTAGCCGTGAGATAAACGGTTTGCCTGCTAGGTCAATCGCTCAGCGGTGTTTCGTTGGTGGCCAGCGCATCAGCAAGTCGCTGCTGTGCTGATCCGGGGCGCAATGGTTTTGGCTGGCTGTCCGACGGGGCCCACCCCGCCAAAAAGATCATTTCGTAGGTGGCTGAGACACGGCCCGTATCCGTGGCAAAGTTGTCTTGATACAGTTTTGCCGCCGTGTGGAACACGTCACGGCGGGTAGGGCGGCGCAGGCGGGATTGCAGGGCATTGGTTTCCCCCATCGCACGCAGGTCACGCATCAGGTGCCAGATGTCGGTGTATTCGGTCTTTATTGTCACAGAATCAGCAACCGGAAGGGCAAGGTCAGAGCGTTGCAACAACCCGCCGATATCGCGCAGTTCCGCCATCGGTGCTATCCGGGGGGATAGCCCGCCCGTAATCTGCGCCTCGGCTTGGGCTAAGCATGCCCGCAGTTCATTTAGGGTTTGCCCTCCGAAACTGACCGAGAGAAACAGCCCGTCCGGTTCTAACGCGCGACGGGACTGGATGATCTGACCCACAGGGTCATTGGCCCAATGCAATCCCATCGCATGCACAACCAGATCATGCGCCTTTTGATCCAGCTTCAACGTTTCAGCATCTGGGACAACTGGCGCTTCAGGGAACAGAGCACCCCAAGCCTGCGGAAAGCCGGTGACAATCGCAGGTCTTTTAAACGTCCTGTTAACCAAGCTTAGCCGATCCTCGACCTCATCCAAAGCAGCGCGGTGAAGGAACAACCCGTCATCGTTTGCACGACTGCGGTTGCGGGTTAGGGCGGTGATGTCCGTGAGGATATTTTGTGCGTTCATGCGAGGGTTAATAAGGTCATGCTGACCCAGATACAAACTGCTGTTGGTCTAATCTATCCGCCTGCCTGCCTTTGTTGCGGCGGGGCGGTCGACCAACATGCGGGCCTCTGCGGCCCTTGCTGGCGCGATACGGCCTTTATTGGCGGTGTCGTATGTGACAGTTGCGGTATCCCGCTGACCGGCGGAACCTTAGACGAGGTGGCGCATTTTGACAGTTGCCTTGCTCACCCACCGCCTTGGGTTCAGGGGCGATCGGCGCTCTTATACGCAAATATGGGACGTAAAATGGTATTGGCCCTAAAGCATGGCGACAGACAGGAAATCGCAAAACCTGCCGCGCTCTGGATGGACCGTGCCTTTCGCGGCCAACTGCCAGCCGAAACGTTGATCATCCCGGTTCCCCTGCATTGGCAGCGTTTGATCAAGCGCCGCTATAACCAGTCGGCTTTGTTGGGCCGTGCGTTGGCCTTGAAAACAGGGCTGGCTTGGTGCCCTGACGCCTTGCAAAGGGTGCGCAAGACAGCGTCTTTGGATGGCAAAAGCAGGATCGAAAGGTTTGAGAGCTTGGAGAACGCGATTCGCGCCCACCCAAAGCGGCGGCACAGGATGCAGGGCCGGCCAGTGCTGATTGTTGACGACGTTATGACGACAGGAGCCACTTTATTCGCTGCGGCGCGCGCCTGTATTGATGCTGGCGCAGGTCCGATACGCATCGTTACGCTGGCAAGAGTGGCCAAAGACACCTAAGTCTGTGTTCAATTGATTTGTTGAAAAGGACACAGCCATGAAACCCGTTGAGATTTACACCTCGCCGCTTTGCGGATTTTGCCACTCGGCCAAGCGGTTGCTGAATGAAAAAGGCGTCAGCTTTGCCGAAGTCGACGTTCTGGCCCACCCCGAGCGAAAAGCAGAGATGATACAGCGTGCCAATGGCGGCCGCACTGTCCCGCAAATTTTCGTCGGCGAAACGCATGTGGGCGGCTGTGACGAATTGTACGCGCTGGAACGTGCGGGCAAACTGGACGCGTTGTTGGCAGCCTGATGAAGGCGGCCCTGGTCCAATTAAACGTCACTGATGATCCGGCCCGTAATCTGGCGGGTACGGTTGGAATGGTGCGGGATGCGGCGGATCAGGGCGCGCGGTTTGTGCTGACGCCCGAAGTCACGAATTGTGTGTCGACCAGCCGCGAACATCAACGCGCTGTGCTGACCGACGAGGCGGATGACAGAACTCTGGCCGCCTTGCGCGATGTGGCGCGGGATAAGGCGATCTGGCTGCTGATCGGGTCGCTTGGACTAAAAACAGACGATGTTGATAGGCGGTTTGCCAACAGATCATTCATGATCGACCCCACAGGGCAGGTCGTCGCTCGCTATGACAAGATTCACATGTTCGACGTTGATATCGATGCCACTGAAAGTTACCGCGAATCAGCGAGTTATCGTCCGGGTGACAAGGCTGTTGTTGTCGATACGGACTTTGGCAAAGTGGGGATGACCATCTGCTATGATGTGCGTTTTCC
>JAPKCR010000587.1 GCA_026421135.1 Sulfitobacter sp.
AAGGCTCTTCTGCGATGCCGCACAAAAAGAACCCTGTGCTGACCGAAAACCTGACAGGCCTTGCCCGTACGATTCGTATGGCTGTGATCCCTGCCATGGAAAACGTTACCCTTTGGCACGAGCGCGATATCTCGCATTCCTCGGTCGAGCGTGCGATTGGGCCGGACACCACCATCACCCTTGATTTTGCGTTGCACCGTTTGACAGGTGTGATCGACAAGATGCTGATCTATCCTGACAACATGTTGGCCAACATGAATAAATTCAGCGGTCTGGTGATGTCTCAGCGGGTCCTATTGGCGTTGACACAGGCGGGCGTCAGCCGCGAAGACAGCTATAAGCTGGTGCAGCGAAATGCGATGAAAGTCTGGGAAGAGGGTAAAGATTTCAAAACGGAACTGCTGGCCGACCCAGAGGTGTTGAAGGCTTTAAGTGCCGAGGAAATTGAAGAGAAGTTCGACCTTGGCTATCATACAAAGCATGTCGACACGATCTTTGCTCGGGTCTTTAAAGACTGATTTTTCGGACGGATTAACTGATCCGACACCGTGAATTGCAATATTTCTTTGAGAATGCATAAAGCCGTTGTAGTCTTTTGATGCATCTCAAAGGAGTAGTATGATGAAACTTGGAATTGCATTATCCACCTTGGCCCTTGTGGCGCTTCCAACGTTTGGCTTTGCAATGTGCACGTCGGAACAACATGCAATGTCTTGTGCCGAAGGGACCGTGTACGACGCGGAAACGGCAACTTGCGTGATTGCGACCACATCCTGAATAACAAGCGAAAGTGAACCGGATGCCATCAAGGCAGGTTTACTTGCGGTATTGGCGCACTAAACTCAACTCATAACCTGTCTGGGAGAGTTGTGTTATGCGTGTCATTATTTCTTGTGCTTTGGCATTTGCTTTGCCTGTCACCGCATTTGCAAATGGCCCTGAGCCAACCCCGCCGAAACCGAAAGTTTCGTGCAATCAGGGGATGGTTTACGATAAGAAGTCAAAGAAATGCGTTTCCGCACAGGACAGCCGTCTAACACCAGATGATTTGTTTCAAACCGTTCGTGAACTGGCGTATGCGGGTGATTATACGGGCGCGCAAATTGTTCTGGCGGCCATGCCCCAAAATGACGATCGCACACTGACCTATTTGGGATTTACCAATCGCAAGATGGGCAACGTGGACCTTAGCATGGACTATTACAATCGTGCTTTGAAACTGAACCCGGCCAATATTCTTGCGCGGTCCTATATGGGGCAAGGTATGGTCGAGCAGGGCAATATAACTGACGCCTTGGCAGAACTGCGTGCGATCCGGTCCTATGGCGGTATTGGCACGTGGGCAGAGGCGTCCTTGCGGACAGCCATCGCAACTGGGCAAACTTTTAACTACTGAAGCGATATCCGTTCGGTTTTTGTTCATCTCTGACTGCCACAAAGCTGAAAGGCAAAGTGGCAGTCAGAGATAGAGTTTAATGAATGAAATCGTAGCGTTAGGGCAAATTCAAACTGCTCGGATTCCTGGATCTGCAATGATGGTCCCGCCTAGGTTAACCAGACGCGCGAAAGCCGCAATAGTGGTGCGTTTGCTGCTGAATGAGGGTGCCGATATCCCGCTTGAGGACTTGCCTGATGCCCTACAGGCCAGCCTGACCCAGCAGATGGGGGCAATGCGAACAATCGATCGCGAAACACTCGCCTCTGTGGTCGAAGAATTTGCGCACGAACTTGACAGCATCGGCCTTTCCTTTCCCGGTGGAATTGCGGGCGCGATCACTGCGCTGGATGGCAAAATCAGTAAACAAACGGCCGAACGTCTGCGCAAAGAAGCGGGCGTGCGCGAGATGGGTGACCCTTGGGACCGTCTGCGCGGCTTGGATGCTGCGCAACTGCTGCCAATGGTTGAAAATGAAAGCATCGAAGTCGCGGCTGTGGTGTTGTCAAAGCTCAAGGTAAGTCTTGCTGCAGAATTGCTGGGTAAGTTGCCGGGGCCAAAGGCGCGTCAGATCACCTATGCTGTGTCCCTAACCAGCAATGTCGCCCCACAAGCTGTTGAACGAATTGGGATTTCGCTTGCAGGCCAGCTTGATAATGTGAAGGTAAAAGCCTTTGAAACGGGACCTGTTGAACGGGTGGGGGCCATCCTGAATTCATCAACATCTTTGACACGCGATGACATGTTAAGTGGCCTGGAAGAGACGGATCAAGGGTTTGCGACAGCGGTTCGTAAAGCGATCTTCACATTTGCGAACATCCCGGCACGTGTGTCGCCGCGCGACATTCCTGCGATTTTGCGGCTCGCTGACCAGTCGCAGCTTGTTATTGCCCTTGCCGGAGCTGAAGCAGCCGGAATGAAAAACGTGCAGGATTTCATTCTTGAGAATATGTCCGGACGGATGGCTGATCAACTGCGCGAAGACGTTGCCGATGCTGGTGTCGTGAAACCGTCTGATGCAGAGGACGCGATGTCGGCGTTTGTCACAGTGATCCGCGAAATGGAGGCGGACGGCAATCTACAGTTAATCGTTGAGGAGGACGAGGAAGCCTGAT
>JAPKCR010000588.1 GCA_026421135.1 Sulfitobacter sp.
GAAGCGGTGCAGCGTAAGCTGGTCGGGCTTGCCGCCATTCAGCGCCAGCATGTTACAGCCGAAATAGGTCTGCATCGGGGTAAAGCGGTAAAGCTGGTTCATCACCACGTCAGGGGTCGCGTCGCGCTTGAGCTCGATCACGACGCGCACACCGTTGCGGTCGGATTCGTCTTGAACGTGAGCGATGCCCTCGATCTTTTTCTCGCGGACCTGTTCGGCGATCTTTTCGATCATGGTGGATTTATTCACCTGATAGCAGATCTCGTCGATGATAATCGCAAAGCGATCCTTGCGAATTTCTTCGACCCGCGTTTTGGCGCGCATGATGACGCTGCCGCGGCCCTCAAGATATGCTTTGCGTGCACCGGCGCGGCCCAGCATGATGCCCCCTGTCGGGAAATCGGGGCCGGGGATATATTCAATCAGGTCTTCGGATGTCAGATCGGGGTTTTCGATCAGCGCCTGACAAGCGTCGATGACCTCGCCTAGGTTATGTGGTGGAATGTTGGTCGCCATACCGACAGCAATACCGCCTGCACCGTTGACCAGCATGTTAGGGAACCGCGAGGGCAGAACGGTAGGTTCACGTTCTTTGCCATCGTAGTTGTCGATGAAATTAACCGTCTCTTTGTCTAGATCGCTGGTCATGAACGATGCGACCTTGTCCAGCCGCGATTCAGTATAGCGCATCGCCGCAGCGCTATCGCCGTCCATCGAGCCAAAGTTGCCCTGACCGTCAATCAACGGCAATGACATCGAGAAATCCTGGGCCATGCGCACGAGCGCGTCATAAATCGCGCTGTCGCCGTGCGGATGGTATGAACCCATGACATCGCCCACCGATTTTGCGGATTTGCGATAGGTTTTATCGTGAGTGATACCTTTTTCGTACATCGAATAGATGATGCGACGGTGGACGGGTTTCAGCCCGTCCCGCAGGTCAGGAATGGCGCGACTGACGATGACCGACATTGCATAATCCAAGTAGGATGTGCGCATCTCGTGTTCGATGGTAACCGATGGACCATCATAAACGGGGCGCTCGGCCGGAATTTTGTCATCGTTTTCAGGGGTTTCTGGCGTGTCGTTCACGTGATCTGCCTAGCTCTTGCTGGTTCTATATATTGGGGTTTTGTATAGCAGACGGGGTATATAGGGTGCAATGCCTGTGGGCTTTTTGAGGCAATTTGAATCGGGGCGATTGGCTAAGTCATTGAGAACGTTGCAGACTAATTCGGTGTTATTTCAGGTGGCGCAACGTCAATAAAATCCGCTGCCCATATGTGGGAAAACACGGCTAGGATACCAATAACTGAGTAAGGGAGGACTGGAAATGCAGCGGATATTGGTGAATCAGACATCTATTGCCCAAACCCGAACAGAGGATGTGGCCAGCGTGCCGCTTGAGGCGGGGCAGGTTCGGCTTGCACTTGAAAGCTTTGCGCTGACGTCGAATAATGTGACCTATGCAGCGGCGGGGTTTGACATCGGGTATTGGCAGTTTTTCCCCACTGGCATCGAAGGTTGGGGCATTGTCCCGGTATGGGGCACGGCCAAAGTTGTGGAAAGCCGCAGCGATGCATTGGATGTGGGGACGCGCCTTTATGGGTTCTATCCGATGGCGGATGAGGTGGTGATTACACCACAATCCGAGCAGGGTGGTTTTCTTGACATAGCAGAGCACCGCGCGAAACTTCCCTTGATCTACAATCAATATACGCCGGTTCGGTCAGGCAGCGACGCTGACGATCATATGCGGGCAATTTTGCAGCCATTGCTGGCCACATCGTATTTGTTGTTCGACTGGCTGCAGGACAATCAATGTTTCGGCGCACAGCAGATCATCATCGGTAGCGCATCGTCGAAAACCGGTCTGGGGTTGTGCAAATATCTGGCGGAGCCATCGGATCGCGCCTATCAGATTGTCGGCCTTACATCTGCAAAAAACCGCAGTTTTGTCGAGGATCTGGGCGCTTGTGACAGCGTCCTGACCTATGACCAGATCAGTGGCATCGCGCAGGTGTCATCGGTCTATGTGGACATGTCCGGCAATAGCGACGTAAAGGCCGCTTTGCATGAACATTTGGGGGATGCGCTTAAGCATTCTTCGGCCGTGGGATTAAGCCATTGGGACCACTTTGCCCCTGCGAAAAAGCTGGCAGGGCCCAAGCCAGTATTCTTCTTCGCCCCTTCACAGGTGGTCAAACGTCGCGAAGAATGGGGACCGGGCGAGATTGAGAAACAGATCACAGCAGCATGGAAGCGGATCGCAGCCGACGCGTCAACATGGATGAACGTACAGGTCCATCGGGGCATCGCCGAGGCCGAGGCCCCGTATCATACGCTCGTCACAGGGCAGGCGGACCCAAAGACCGGGGTGATTATTCGGCCCTAGATATTTTGGCCCTTAGGGTTAGGCCGAACAGCTGGCACCGCCCAAAACCCAGAACTTTGCGCAATGAGGATGGTTAAGGGCGACATCTTTTTCGGCTTCTTCCAAGCTGTTGCCCAATTCGAATTCGGGGCTGTACGGCAGCAAGGTACAG
>JAPKCR010000589.1 GCA_026421135.1 Sulfitobacter sp.
TGATCGAGAGCGAAAGATTTGATCTCTTCGACTATGGCGAATTGGCATCTGACAGCCTGTAATTGCTGCGATGACATTCAGGTGCGACGTATTAAACAGCCATCCCTTGCCGAAGGCGACCTTGGATCTCCCCGAACCAGAACCACTCTTCTAAAGTGAAACTGACGCCGTGGCTAAACAACAGCCCCGAATATTTTGCAGTCAGGCACTCAGCCGGCGCTGCCGTAGGTGCAGCATCGTTATCTGGCGTTGTGCCGCAAAATCAATATGCGATGGGCTGCACTGCCCCCCAGACTTTCCGTTGGGTTTGATAAATAAATCGCGTTAACCAACATCCCATCGGCTAATGGATGGCCCGAGGCCAAAGCAAGCTATCGTGGAAATTTTGCGGGCATGTTCATTGCTGATGACGGCATTGCCGGATTGTATTAAATTGCGATACAATGGGGCAAATGGTAGCCAAAATATCTAGGGATGACTGTATTTGACTGTGACGCATGATTTTCAGAATGACATCGACGCAGTCGGGCGCAGCAAGGCGATACCGACATTGCTCGAGACCATTACAATGGCAACGGGGGTGGGCTTTGCGGCGGTAGCGCGGGTAACGCACGCGCGATGGGTCACATGCCAGTCCGTCGACAAGATTTCCTTTGGCCTTAAACCGGGCGACGAACTGGAGGTCGAAAGCACGCTGTGCCATGAGGTCAGGCAATACGACCATGAAATCGTAATCGATGATGTGAATAACAGCCCGGATTACGTCGACCACCATTGCCCAGCGCGCTATGGTTTTCGCAGCTACGTTTCTATTCCGATCTATAGGGCGGACGGGTCGTTCTTTGGTACGCTTTGCGCCATCGACAATGAGCCCCGCCATCTAAAAGATCAGCATGTGCTTTCCATGTTTCGACTGTTCGCCAAGATGATCGGTGAAATACTGGACGCCGACGAAATTCTTGCTGAAACTCAGGGCGCGGTCGCCCACGAACGCAAGCTGGCCGAGGTACAGGAGCAGTTTATTGCGATCCTTGCCCATGATCTTCGCAATCCGGTAAATGCCTTGGGCGCTGGACTTCGCTTGTTCGAGCGTCGCGAAATCGATGCCAAAGCGAGGGAGCTTGTCAGTTTTATGCGCGGTTCGGTCAACCGGATGAGACTGCTGATCGAGAACCTGCTGGACCAAGCACGCAACCGCAGCGGCGGCGGCATCGTGATAGAGCGGACTTTATCCAACGATCTGCATCCGTCGTTGGAACAGATTATTGTGGAACTTCAGGCTGTTGCGCAGGGTCAGGAGATAGCGGCGGCGATTCACCTGCCAGAGAAGGTCAACTGCGACGTCCCCCGGGTTTCGCAGATGTTTTCGAACCTTCTGGCAAATGCTATCACCCATGGCGCAGCCGGATCACCAATCGAGGTTGATGTAAAACTTGACGGTGGCAGCCTTACCCTTTCGGTCACGAACTATGGCAGCAAGATTGCCGACGACATGCTACCCACCCTATTTATGCCGTTCGAACATGGCCAAGACCGCCCAAGCAGGGAGGGATTGGGGTTGGGGCTGTTTATAGCGTCAGAAATCGCGGACGGGCACGGCGGCACATTGACAGTAGATTCCACCGATGAACGCACTGTCTTTACCTTTCAGATGCAAAATACGGAAAATAGCATGGCACGGCAGGCTTCGGGATAAGCGTTCCGCCTGCAGGCCAAAACCCAGACTTCCAGCGCGCCACATGGAAAATGCAGAATTTTGCGGGCTTCGCGCATGTGATCCGTTTGGGCCAATGGGTTCTGGCAATCATCACTGCGCATCCTACGCTCGTCGACGAATTCAAATGCGTCTAGAGCTGCAAAGGGCGGTCTGCGATTGCGAAGGTCTGGCCTCGAAATCAATCGCATCAAACAATGAAGCGATGGCGGTAGCATACCACAAAATTGGAACTGAGGTACTGGTCCAGCTGACTGTCGCGGAAGGGTAGCTCAATGGCTGACGAACCCTCAAACAAGGGCCTATGAACAATGGTCTGCTGTCGCCAGTACCGATCGGCATCTGCGCGCCGAAACTGACTTTGGCTAGTATCTAATAATAAGGGGCAGCTAACGGCTGGTTGCCGTCATGCCGCCCCATGCAATCTCAATGAGCGCGCGCAAGGGATCGAAGCCCTCGTATAGAGTTAGCTGGATTACAGCCCCGGCAGCAGTTCACCAAGGCTTCGACGCTCGAACGTCGTTCCGCGGACTGCGCCAAACGTTATCCGCCCACCAATTCCTACAAACGGTTCGGATGCTGACGTTCCGAATGCGCTGACCTTTCCAGTGCCTGCTTCGACGTAGACATTCAGGTTTTCTGTAAGGCCTCCATCCAGCCGGATGGCAAGCTTGCGTACTTCAAGCCCTTCTATGTCAAGATAATCGATAGATCCGGTCACACCGATGGTATTGGGCATAACATAACGTCCCGACAGCCCAACCATTGTACCATCCGCACCCGAAGATTCACCTCTGCCTAAGTACCCTTCGAGCTCTACCGGGCCCGCATC
>JAPKCR010000590.1 GCA_026421135.1 Sulfitobacter sp.
TGTAGCCACCTTCAACCCCGTCTAGCATCTCGTTCTTGATGCGGATGTTGGCGAATGTGCCGCGCATCATAACTTCATGGTTACCACGGCGCGAGCCATACGAGTTGAATTCGCGCACGGGCACTTGATGCTCGAGCAGGTATTGACCGGCCGGAGTTGTATCCTTGAACGATCCCGCCGGGCTGATGTGGTCGGTCGTGATCATGTCACCCAAGACTGCCAGAACTTTGGCCCCCTCGATGTTGGTGATCACACCCGGCTCCGGCGACATGTTCTGGAAATACGGCGGGTTTTGCACGTATGTCGAGGCGGGCGGCCAGTTGTAAGTTTTGGCATCCGTTGTCTCGACGGACTGCCACTTTTCGTCGCCCTTGAACACGTCAGCATACTTCTCTTGGAAGGCTGCGCGCGTCACTGTCTTTTCAACCAGCTCGGCCACTTCCTGAGTGGTTGGCCAGATGTCTTTCAGATAGACATCCTTGCCGTCTTGGTCTTGGCCCAAAGGTGAATGCGCCAGATCGACGTTCATATCGCCCACCAGTGCATAGGCCACAACCAGTGGCGGTGACGCCAGATAGTTGGCACGCACGTCAGGTGAAATCCGGCCTTCAAAGTTGCGGTTCCCCGAGAGGATCGACGTAGCGATCAGGTCGTAATCGTTGATCGCCTTGCTGATCTCAGGCTCAAGCGGGCCAGAGTTACCGATACAGGTCGTGCAGCCGTAGCCAACAAGGTTAAAGCCAATGGCGTCCAGATCTTCTTGCAGGTTTGCCGCCTCAAGATAGGCGGAAACTACTTGCGAACCGGGGGCCAGCGACGTCTTAACCCACGGCTTACGTGTCAAGCCAAGCGCGCGCGCTTTGCGGGCCACCAGACCGGCACCGATCATCACATAGGGGTTCGATGTGTTGGTGCAGGATGTGATCGACGCGATCACGATAGAACCGTCGTGCAGTTGGTAATGACCTTCATCGGTCTGCACATAGCCACGCTGGTGGTGGCCGACATCGCCGGGGATATCCCGAGGTTCAGGCTGACCGCCCTCGCCTTCCCAGCGGACTTCCGCGCTGGCCGTGCTTTCTTTGCCATTGCGCTCGCCGCTGACGTAGTCGGCGAATGCGGTGTGCGCAGATGTCAGCGCGATATAATCCTGCGGACGCTTTGGGCCGGAGATCGCAGGCACGATCGTGCCCATGTCAAGCGACAGCGTATCGGTGTAGATCGGCGCGTAGTCCGCGTCACGCCACATGCCGTTTTCCTTGGCATAGGCTTCGACCAGCGCAATACGGTCTTCTTCGCGGCCCGTGGTCCGCATATAGCGCAATGTTTCGCCGTCGATCGGGAAGAAACCACAGGTCGCGCCATATTCAGGCGCCATGTTGGCGATGGTTGCACGGTCTGCCAATGGCAGGTGATCTAGACCTGCACCGTAGAATTCGACGAATTTGGAAACCACGCCCTTTTCACGCAGCAACTCGACCACCTTCAGAACAAGGTCGGTACCGGTGGTGCCTTCCATCATGCGGCCCGTCAGTTCGAAACCGACAACCTCGGGGATCAGCATCGAGATCGGTTGACCCAGCATCGCAGCCTCGGCCTCGATTCCGCCAACGCCCCACCCCAGTACGGCCATGCCGTTAACCATGGTGGTGTGGCTGTCTGTACCGACAAGCGTGTCTGGATATGCAACTTCAACACCGTTTTGATCTTTGTCTGTCCAAACAGTTTGCGCCAGATACTCTAGGTTCACCTGGTGGCAGATGCCGGTGCCTGGGGGCACAACGCGGAAGTTGTTGAACGCCTTTTGGCCCCACTTGAGGAACGTGTAACGCTCGATGTTGCGCTCGTATTCGCGGTCGACGTTCATCTGGAAGGCGCGTGGGTTACCGAATTCATCGATCATGACCGAGTGGTCGATGACCAGATCAACCGGGTTCAGCGGGTTGATCTTGTCTGCGTCACCGCCCAAAGCAACCAGACCATCGCGCATCGCGGCAAGGTCGACAACCGCTGGAACGCCGGTGAAATCCTGCATCAGCACGCGGGCAGGACGATATGCAATCTCGCGCGGGTTTTTGCCGCCCTTGGCACCCCATTCAGCAAAGGCTTTGATATCGTCAACGGTAACGGTCTTGCCGTCTTCAAAGCGCAACATGTTTTCCAACACCACTTTCAGGGCGGCGGGCAATTTCGAGAAATCACCAAGACCGGCTTCCTGTGCGGCAGGAATCGAATAATAGGCAATGGATTGATCGCCAGACGTGAGCGTCTTGCGTGTCTTGGCGGTGTCCTGGCCAACAATAATGGTCATGGGAGCTCCCTTCGATGGGTTGAATAAAGTTCGGTGGCTTGCCGCCTAGATGCCGTATTGCGCGCTCCGTTTCAACTGTAATCCACCATCCAAAGCGTATTTGTATACCGTTGTGTACAGAAATTGACGCAAATTGCAGCAATCCAGACGTTACAGTGCTTCAACAAAGCTTGAATGGTAATCGGTCAAAGCCCGGTCTACAAAAACCTACATTGTGAAAGTGGTTCGAGTGAT
>JAPKCR010000591.1 GCA_026421135.1 Sulfitobacter sp.
TTTGACTAAAAAGCAATTTACCCTTCATTGGGAAAATCAGCCCGGGTTTAACGAAGTATTCCCCGAACTGGTACCAACACAACAAAGGTTCGAGCGAGATGGTGACCTTCTCACCTGTGGTGGTGGTTCTGCGGCGACTGAAATGATGATCTCGGTCATCGCACAGGATTATGGCGAAGACTTTGCCATCGCCGTGTCCGACATGTGCCTGAACGGACCAGACATTTTGACACGAAACGAACAAAGATCATCCATCGCCAAAGCGATCAGTTCGCGAAACCCTCGCGTATTGGCCGTTTTACGCGCCATGTATGACAATATTGAATTCCCGCTGACGCTGGATGAATTGGCAGGCCAAGCGGGAATTTCACGACGCCAAATAGAACGTCAGTTCAAGCAATTGTTGGACGAGGCACCCGCACTGACGTATCGAAACATAAGACTGGATCGTGCGAGAACCCTTCTCATGGAAACGAACCTAACCATTACTGAGGTCGCCATGGCTGCTGGTTTCAACTCAAGTGGCGTTTTTTCACGCCATTACAAAGATCGTTTCGGGGAAAGCCCTTATGGTGATCGCGGTAAAGGCCATGCGAAAGAGAGCAAAGCGCGCTAGTGGTCTTCAAGAGCGGTTTATAGTGATTGCTTGGTCCAATTTGTTTCCTGCCCCTGCAAGAGCTTCAGTTTCTGCAGGGGCAGAATTTACTATTTGCCTTACCCAACAACGTTGAATTCAGGACCGAACGGATAGCCGGCGATATTTTCGTTTCCGTCCTCGTCAATGATCAATTTGTCATGTTCGCGGTAGCCCCCTGCACCTGGTTCACCGTCTGCGATTGTCAGCATCGGTTCCATCGAAATGACCATGCCGGGCTCAAGTACCGTGTCTATATCCTCGCGCAGCTCCAATCCCGCTTCACGACCATAGTAATGTGAAAGCACGCCGAAAGAGTGACCATACCCAAACGTGCGGTATTGCAGCAATTGACGCTCCGCAAAGAAGTCGTTGATCTGATACCCGCCCGCCAATTCAAAAGGCGGCGTCTATCACAGCTTGGCGACCAGGCCCATATTCCAAAAAGTTTGCGACAGAACCGATGGTGTGGATACCCCCGCTCAACGGCATCGTTTTGCGCCAAAATGGTGAAGTATCACCAAGCAAAGAGGAGGGGATCCATACCAAAAAGGCCCTCCGCTACCGATAGTCCCTGATGTGGTCAACAAGTTGACGATGCCGGCGGTGGAACTGTCCACCGCCTTGCGCGAGGGTCAGTTTGCGGTCATCTATCAGCGGTGACCGAGATCCGCCAAACCTCGTCCTTTGTGGCAATCGTTACGATCCTGATCTGCGCAGCGCTGCTGTTCGCAGGCAACGGGTTATTCCAAACCCTTTTACCGATCCGCGCCGGGCAAGAGGGCTATTCGACCACTTTGATCGGCGTCTTGGGCACCGCCTATTTCGGCGGCTTCACCATTGGCTGTTTTGTCGGGCCGCGTCTGATCATGACCGTGGGGCATGTGCGCGCCTTTGCCGGATTGACGGCCCTGCTGACAGCGACGCTGCTGGCGTTCCCGCTGTTTGTCGATCCGCTGTTCTGGGGCGTGATGCGCATGATCAGTGGTGTATGCCTTGCGGTGCTTTATGTGGTCGTGGAAAGTTGGCTGAACGACACCTCGTCCAATGCAAACCGCGGGCGGGTTTTATCGGCCTATATTATCGTCTCGAATATCGTGACGATGGCGGGACAGTTGCTGGTCAATTCGTCCGACACCAAGGGGCCGATGCTGTTTCTGGTCGTGGCGATCCTAATCTGTTTGTCGATTGTTCCGCTGAGCCTGACGCCCACCCCGGCACCGACGCCGATCCCCTCTGCACGGCTGAATTTGCGAAAGCTGTATCGCGTATCACCTGCGGGGGTCGTGGGATGCCTGTTGGCGGGCATGGCCGAGGGCGCGTTCTGGTCGCTGGGTCCGGTTTTTGCCCAAGGGCGCGGCATGATCACCGCCGATATCGCGCTGTTGATGGCCGCGTTTGTGTTCGGCGGCACGCTGTCGCAATGGCCACTCGGCTGGGTCTCCGACAAGATCGACAGACGCATCGTGATTGCGGTGGTGTCCTTCGGGACGGTCGTGTCGGGTTTGGTGATCGGATTTGATCTGGTGCCAAGAGGCTCACCGACGCTTGCCTTGGCGGTGGCGCACGGGGCACTGATGATCCCGATATATGCGCTGTGTATTTCCCATGCCAACGACAACGTCCCCAATTCGCGCATGGTCGAAACCAGCGGCGGCCTGCTGCTGGCGTTTAGCATTGGGGCCACCATCGGGCCGCTCACGGCGTCGTTCTTTATGGAGGGCGGCAACGCTGGGGGCTTGTTTTTGTTCATCGGTCTGGTGCTCTTTGCACTGGGGATATTCGCGGTCTTCCGGCTGATCATCGACACCGGCGTGCGCCGCACGAGTAAAGTGCATTTCGCGCCATCCTCGGCGGCATCGCCTGCGGTCTTCCCGCTGGAAGCAGATAAGGAAGATCGAGAGTCCTGA
>JAPKCR010000040.1 GCA_026421135.1 Sulfitobacter sp.
TGCGGTCAAGTCACCCCGCGCACCGCCGAGGGCGGATATCGTCCGCTCTCGGTCACGGCGAAGGATCAGGGCTTCGGAAAGCCGTGTTTCGAATCGTTCGACGAGGCCGGACATCGGCACATATTTTCCGCCGCCCTGCGACCAGACTTCAAGATCGCGAAGCCTTTCGACCCCATCGCGCTCGTTTTCGGGGAGTCTCAAAATCAGCGGGACTTCGGTGTCGCCTTCCCGCAAGGTTCCCACCCTCAGCCCCGAGGTGCCATATTCAATGGTATCAGCTATGGCTTGCCGACTAGCACCTGCGAGACGCATTCGCGCCTCATCAACGACCGGAATGATCGTAAGTTCGCGCTGGCGCCAATCGGTGCGCGGATCGGTGATGGTTCCCGCCTCCCGGAAAATCAACATTGCCTCATCCGCCAGCGCACGAAGAATGATCGGGTTCGGCCCCGAGAACCGCACGGCGACGGCCGCTCCCGATGGCGGACCAAAGACGAGTTCCTCGACCCGCACCAGCGCGTTCGGGAACTGCGACGGCAGAGATTGTCTCAGGCTCTGGGCCAAAGCCGGGATCGCTGCCGCGTCCCCAACCCGGACGATGAGTTGGCCGTATCCCGAATTTGCCTGTTCGGGAGTGTAGGTCAGCATAAAGCGGCTTGCACCGCGACCGACAAGAGATGCAACATCGTTGACACCTTGGGTTTCGCGCAGCACCGACTCCAGTCTTTTCATGTCCTCATCCGTGGTGCGGATGTCGGTCCCCTGCGGCAATTGATACTGGACATAGAACAGTGGTGTGGTCGAGGCCGGGAAAAAAGCCTGCTTGACCTGTCCAAACGCCATCAGCGACGCCACGGTTATACCAACGACCACTAGGACAACGAGCCAGCGAGACCGAAGTGCGCCCCAGAGAACGCCGCGATAAACCGCATAAAAAGCACCCTTGTAAGGATCTTCCGCGACAGTCTTGGGCGCGCGCAACAAAAGGGCACCGAGATAGGGTGTAATTGTTACGGCGAAAATCCAACTCAGCAGCAAGGAGATGCCGATTACTGCGAAGAGCGAGAAAAGGAACTCGCCGGTTGCGTCCGGCGATAGCCCGATACCGGAAAAGGCCATAATTCCGATTACCGTTGCGCCCAGAAGCGGAATCGAGGTTGCGGATTCCGTTTCGGACGCAGCTGTTTCAGCGGACTTGCCCCGAGCCATGCCGATCACCATGCCTTCGGTGATTACGATTGCGTTATCGACCAGCATCCCCATCGCGATGATCAGGGCACCAAGGCTGATGCGCTCCATTGGAATGCCGAAAACCGACATGAAAAAAATGGTCGCAAGCACTGTCAGGGTGAGAGTCGCGCCCACAACGATCCCCGCGCGCCAGCCCATCGTGAGCATCAGGGCGCCAACAACGATAGCGACTGACTGCCCAAGACCAACCAGAAAGTTCGAAACGGCCGCGTCCACGACCTTGTGTTGTTCATAAATCGGAGCAACTTCTACCCCCTTTGGAAGCTGAGCAATCAAGACGCTCATCCGTTCCTCGACGCCGCTTCCAACTTCCACCACGTTACGGTCTGTCAGGGCGGAGATACCTAACGTAAAGGCGCGTTCACCGTTGTGACGAATAACTTGACCTGGCTGTTCGGTCTCACTTCGTGTGACACGGGCGATGTCGGCAACGGAGATCTGGCCGACCTCGCCGGGTGCCCCAAGCCGGAGCGCCTCGATGCCGGCGACCGTAGCGTAGCCCTGCGGTACCGAAACGCCTAAGCGTGCGGGCCCTTCGGTGATCTCCCCGTTCGCGAATACCCTGTTCTCGTCCGAAATGGCGGCCAGAATCTGGTTTGGTTGTAGCCCGAGGCTGGAAAGGCGGGAGGATGGGATCGCGACCGTTATCTCCTCCTCAATCAACCCTTGAATCTCGACCTTTGCGACCCCGTCGACAGAAACCAAACCGCGCCGCAGAAAACGTGCAATCTCGCGCTGCTCCGACGGGGAATAACCATTGGTGGTCACCGCGTAGAACATTCCGTAGACGTCACCGAAATCATCGTTGATGACTGGTTCGCGCGCACCTTCGGGGAGTTCGCCGCGTATGTCGCGCAACCGGCGCCGCATCTCGTCCCAGACCTGCGGCATCTCGTCAGGTCCAAAGGTATCTTCAATTTCAACAGTAACCTGAGACATGCCCGGCATCGATTTAGACTCGATCCGGTCAAGCTGCTTCATCTGCTGCAACGCCCCCTCAACAACTTCGGAAACCTGCTCCTCGACCTCCTCCGCAGTCGCACCAGGATATGGGATGACGACCAGTGCGGTCTTCAGGGTAAAGCTCGGGTCTTCAAGGCGGCCAACGGTACTAAGCCCCCACAATCCGCCCAAGACGCAAAATATGATGGCCAGCCAGATGGTGACAGGGCGACTGATTGAGCCTGCAGCGAGAGTCATGGCCATGTCGGGATCCTAATGCACGTCTGGACGGATATTCATGCCGTCGGTCAGTTTCCACCAGCCACCTGAGACAACGCGCTGGCCAGCGGCGAGCCCTTCCAGCACCACGATTGCGTTCTCGCGTGGAAGTCCGAGACGCACAGTGCGCGGTCGGACGGTTCCATTTGATTCATCGAATATCCAGACTCTTGGCTCGGGTGCACTCGTCGTATCAATGGCAGAAACCGGTATAACCACGCTGCCTGTGCCTCCCGACCCTTCGAGACGTGCGACGACGTTTGCAGTCATGCCCGGCAACAGGCGGAAATCGAGTTCACCTGCAATTGCGAATTCCACCACATAGGTTTGGGCGACCGGATCCGCTTCAGTCACGAACTCTCGCAGGATCAGCTCGGCCTCGTATCCCGGTGCCGCAGGGAATGTCGCGGTGATGCTGAAATCCTCCGCGCGGGTCCGCGCCAACGCGGCAATTTCCTCGGGCAGCGATATGTAGACGCGCATTTCGCTGACATCCTGTAGCCGAACGATCGGTGCCGCTGGTGTGGTATTGGAGTAGGCTTCCGAAAAGATTCGGCCGACAAGAGCGTCAAACGGTGCTTCGATCCTTGTCTGTGCCAGTCGACGCTCTGCCTCGCGCAAGGCCACTTCAGACTGGGCAAGCTGTGCCTTCGCTGTGTCGAGCCGTGCCTCTGACCCTGCGCCGCGATTGGCGAGTTCCGCAGACCGCTTAAATTCGCTCGTGGCCAGATCGAAAGATGCCTGAGCGCGTGCTAAGGCCAATTCGAAGTCGGTTATGTCAAGACGGGCGATCAGCTCGCCCTTTTTCAGACCCTCCCCAGCCGAAACGGGTAATTCCAGAATTTGCCCTGAGATTTGAAATGCCAGATCGACCACCCGCAGCGGTTCCAACCGCCCGACGAATACGCGTTGCACATCATTGGTCGCAGACACCGCCACCGTCAGGGGAACGGTGATCGTTTTGGACACGGCCGTGTTGGTCGTTGACTGATCCTGCGCTATCGACGCTGTTCCGACGCATCCCAAAAACGCTGCAAGCAGGCCCAAAGAACGGCCAAAACGTATTAAGGCCTTACCGCAAGTCATTGATCATACTCTCGAGCCGGCCTTTTATCGCGTCGCGTGTCTTGGTATCATAGGGGGGCATACACAATAGTTGTTGAAACCGCAGGCCGTCCAGTGCGGCGAGTATGACGTGTGCCCCGATCGGATCCGTGGATTGAGACGTAGCCTTCTGGTGGTCACTCTCAATCATGTTGCGGAGCGGATCTAGAAGTTCGGGGTTTTCCGCAGCCGTCGCAAGTATAGCCATGGAAAGGTTTTCCTTCAGATTGTTTGACGCAGCGAGCGAATGCAGATGCCCCCGCAGGGTTGCGTTCGGTTTGGCCTGATCGATCTCGCTCATGCTCACGAGATGTTCCTCTATCAAGTCTTGTAGAAGCGCCGATAGCAGAGCCTGCTTCGAAGGGAAGTTGTAAAGCACGCCCCCCTTGCTCATGCCGATCTCGCGTGCGACGGAATCGATTGTCAGTTTTCCAGCCCCATGCCGCGCCGTCACTTCGCGTGCAGCGGCAAGGATGTCAGCAGATGCGTTGCGGGACCGTTTCATCATTTCTTCCTGACCAAATGGTCGGTTTATATACCAGTTGGTCGGTTACTCTGTGAGCGTAAAGGTGTCAAGTTACAGAGCCGTGAATGTTTTCACTTTTCACTTTTGCCAAACAAGTCAAGAGGAGTGCCTCGCGTGGATGATCGGCGCGTCATCAGCGGTATCATTCATGTAATCCGGCGCGGCCTGATGTGGCGTGATGCGCCTGAGCGATACGGGCCGCACAAGACGCTCTAAAACCGGTTCATCCGCTGCGGCGTGATCGGCATGTTCGACTGTATCTTCGCGACGCTGGCGGTTGAGAGCACCGCAACAGGCCCCGTCATGATCGACGCCACCCATCTCAAAGCCCACCGCTCCGCCGCCAGCCTGATCAAAAAGGGGCTGTTCCCAGACGTATCGGACGCACCAAGGGCGGCTTGAATTCCAAGTTGCATTCGGTTTGTGACGGCGACGGCAAGCCATTGATATTGTTTCTGACTGAGGGTCAGATCAGCGACTATGAAAGCGCGGACGCTGTGCTGCCCCACCTCCCGCCAGACACCGACGTGCTGATCGCGGACAGAGAATATGATATGATAGTGACTGGTTCCGCGAGGCCCTGACCGATCTCGACATCACACCGTGCATTCCTGGGCGCAAGAACCGTAAGGTGCCGGTCACCTACGACACAAAACTCTACAAGCAGCGCAATCTGGTCGAACGCATGTTCGGCAGGCTCAAGGATTGGCGAAGGGTCGCAACCCGATACGACCGCTGTGCGCATACATTCATGAGCGCGATCTGCATCGCCCCAACCGTCATATTCTGGTTATGAGATGCTGTAACGGGGCCTGCGCCACGCACTGCCCGGAACGATTGCAGTCATTTGGCTGGAAGCTAGACCATTGTCGGAGTGGCTAAATCGCGCCCTTCTGGGGGCGCGTAAGGCAAGGGTTGCACTGGCGAGATGCATTGGTGTTGTTCTTCATCGCATGTGGCGGGACGGCACCGAGTTCAATCACGCATCCCCACCAATCGTTGGAGGCATTTAGACAGTATTAGAACGCTTGGAAGCGAACCACTGAAGGCTGCTTGACTGCGGCCCTTCGAGGTCCCCACCGGGACGTGGTTCCGAAGATGCCGTGGTCAGGACTGTCGCCGAACTTCTGTTCGAGCACGCTTATGAGATGGGCACTTCGGGCTACCACACTGGACCAGCATCATGTTGGCAGCCATCGCGCTGATCACGGACCGAAGCATGCACCCGGAGAAGATCTTGGACGGAAGGGTCGCAAATTGACTGCTATTCGAGAACCCGCTCCCAACCTCGTCAAAAAGGAACGACGACGGACAATGTCAATGTCGTCAAGTTCCGCTCGTCATATTGCCATTGACAAAGACGACCCCATTACCGAAGCCCTGAGCCTAAAGCCTAGTGGAGGACTAAGTGTTTTCACCATTCACGCAAGCAAGTAGATGACTGTAAACTGTTATAACTCCACGAGAAAGGCGGTGATTATCCGACCATTCAACGGTCCTATTTGGTCAAGGTTTTCCCGATCCTACCTGCGCGAGCCCGTCGAAATCTACAAAGACAAGTGTGATTGGTCCGTAAACGCAGGCACCGGCTTTGGCTTCATGTGACTTGCATCTCGCGGCGTTCTTTCGGATCTAGGTGAGTGTAGCGGTTGCCAATCATTTGCTCCCTCGAATAATCAATTTTTAACGCAGAGATGTTAATTTCGATGTTGCCTCACCATCCTGCATTCAACGGGCCAGATAATGGGATCGCGGCACTTCAGTACATCAATATACTGCCATACTCTTCACGTAACTTGTTCTTCAGCACTTTTCCCGTGGCGTTGCGCGGGAGTTCTTCCACGAAGATCACCTTGTCGGGAATTTGCCATTTTGCAATCTTTTCTTCGAAAAAAGCTATGATATTCGCCTCGGTAATTTCGGCATCGGGAGCCTTAACAACCAGAAGAACCGGGCGTTCGTCCCATTTCTCATGCTTGGCGGCAATAGCCGCAGCGTCGGCCACGGCCGGATGCCCGATGGCAATTCCTTCCAATTCGACGGTCGAGATCCATTCTCCACCTGATTTTATAATATCCTTGGAGCGGTCGCGGATTGTCATGAAACCCTCGGCGTTGATTGACGCCACATCGCCCGTGTCGAACCAACCGTCGGCAGTCAGCGCCGAGTCGTTGACCGAGCGGAAATAGTTGTCCACGATCCAATGGCCCCGGATCATCAGGTTGCCTTTTGCGACTCCATTTTCTGCCAGACGATTGCCATCGTCACTGATGATTTTTATCTCAACCCCATAAGGGGGTCTACCCTGACTTTCACGCACCTTCGCCTGATTTTCGATTGACAAGTTGATATGGCATTCTAGCAACGCGTTTGCAGTGCCCAAAGGTGAAGTTTCTGTCATACCCCAAGCATGCACAACTTCGGTGCCATAGTTATCGCGAAATTCTGCGATCATCGAGGGGGGGCAGGCAGAACCGCCAACAATCGTACGCTTCAGGCTTTCGGCGCTGGAGCTTTTCTTTGCCAATGCATTGAGCAAACCCTGCCAGATGGTTGGCACGCCGAGCGCTACGGTTACTGCCTCATCATCAATCAATGCTGCAAGGCTGTCACCATCCAGACCGGGTCCAGGGAGAACTATTTTTGCACCAACCATCGCCGCAGCGTATGGCACACCCCAGGCATTAACATGGAACATCGGTACAACCGGCATAAGCGTGTCGCGCGCCGAAAAATTCAGCGTATCCGGCAAGGCTGCGGCAAGCGTATGCAGGACAGTCGAACGATGCGAATAGAGGACGCCCTTGGGATTGCCTGTGGTGCCCGAAGTATAGCACAGGCTGGATGCGTCGTTTTCATCGACATCCGGCCATGGGTGGTCCGGATCCCCTTGCGCAATCAGATCATCGTAAAATACTAAGCCAGGCACCTGTGCGGCGGCCTCTTCATCATGCGCGTCTAGCAAAACAAAGAATTCCACCGTAGGCAGGTGCCCTCGCAGTTTGGCTATGATCGGTAGAAAAGTCTTGTCAAAGAGCACGACCTTGTCCTCTGCGTGGTTGATCACATAGATTAACTGTTCGGCGAACAGACGCGGGTTGATCGTGTGACACACCATACCGCCGCCGGAAATTCCGAAATAGCATTCCAGATGCCGCGCGTTGTTCCATGCGATTGTGGCGCAGCGGTCGCCATATTGGATGCCCAATTTGGATAGAGCGGACGACAGTTGGCGCGCGCGCTTAGCAACGCTTGACCAAGTATGGCGGGTCTTGGTCATATTCGTTTCAACTGAGATAATTTCAGTATTGCCGTGGTAACGAGCACCATGATCAATCAGTGAACAGATCGTAAGGGGAATTTGCATCATTTGGCCGATCATTGGCTCTTTCCTTTCGCGCATGTTGCGCTGTTTTTGGTGTTGTTTGAAATTGCCGTGTCACCGGTCGCGGAGCGGGTTTCATTCAGCTTGAATGCTTGGCAGCAATTGCCGGAGCAGTTCTTGCAAGGTGAGGATTGTGTTTTTGTGTGTTGGGTTAGGTCAGCCATCTGCACTTACCTTCCCCAAGATTATGTCCGCCGCATTTTCCGCGATCATCATGGTCGGGGCATTTGTGTTGCCTGCAACCAGACGCGGCATAATGGAAGCGTCAATCACTCGCAGGCCCTCGATACCGCGCACTTTCAACGCGGGGTCAACCACCGACTGGGGGTCTGATCCCATCCGGCAGGTGCCCACTGGATGATAAATTGTCTCGGCCCGCTTGCGGATGTCGGCAGCGATCTGCTCATCGCTTTGCACAGCAGAACCGGGAACAACCTCATGCTTACAGTGCGCGGCCATCGCTGGCGCATCGAAAATCCGCCGCCCAATCTTGACCCCTGCGATCATGGTTTGCATGTCTTCGGGATCCTCCAGATACTTGGGATCGATGAGCGGGTCATCCAGTGGATCCGGGCTTTTCAACCCGATCCGGCCACGGCTTTTGGGAAGCAGGTCGCAGATATGCAGGGTGTAACCATACCCAAAGGCGATTTTGCGGCCATGATCCTTGAGAAAGGTGGGCAAGAAGTGGAATTGCAGGTTGGGACGTGCTTGTTCGGGGGTGCTTTTCACAAAGCCTCCAGACTCAGCAACATTGCTGGTCAGAAAGCCCTTGTTGTGAAAGATATATGAGTAGATTCCGCCTATGCCGCGTGGCAGAAAAGAGAGCGCAACGCCAATAGGTTTCCGCGAATTTGCGGCACTCATAATTGTGATGTCCAGGTGATCTTGCAGGTTCTTACCGACTTCCGGCAGATCATGAACAAGCGGAATACCATGCTCTTTCAATTCGTCAGCCGCGCCGATACCCGAGAGCATCAGCAGTTGCGGAGAATTCACGGCGCCGCCGGACAACAGTACCTCACCGTTATCGTTCAGGCGAAGCTGAGTGTATTCCATGCCCCGTTTATACGACACGCCAGTCGCGCGGCGGCCGTCCATTACCACGCGTGTGACCCGCGCATCCGTAATGACGTCCAGGTTGGAACGCTCCAGCGCGCCCTCGAGGAATGCCTTGGCCGAACTCCAGCGCCGGCCGTTTTTTTGCGTGACCTGATAGAGGCCGACACCCTCCTGTAAGGTGCCGTTGAAATCATCATTGTGAGGGATCTGCAATTCGCGACCAGCTTTGACAAATGAGCGGCTAAGAGGGTTAACGGTCTGCAACTCGCTCACGGACAACGCGCCGCCAGAGCCATGATGCTCATTGTTGCCAAAGCGATGATTGTCCTCCATTTTCTTGAAAAGCTGTGAGACTCGCTCCCAGCCCCAGACAGAAGAACTTGCAGCTGTTTCCCAACCATCGTAGTCTGTTTTATGGCCTCGGATATAGACCATTGCGTTGATCGAGGATGATCCGCCCAATGTCTTGCCGCGCGGCCAGAACAGGCTACGGTTTTCCAGCTGATGTTGTGGTTCGGTATCGAACGCCCAGTTCAGTTTTTTGTTGTTGGCCAGCAGCGCGATGCCAACCGGCATATGGATCAGCGGGCTTTTGTCACGCGGTCCGGCCTCCAACAAAGCGACACGCTTGGCGGGGTCGGCAGACAGCCGGTTTGCCAAAACGCAGCCGGCAGATCCGGCACCAACGATGATGTAGTCATACATAGTGGATATCTTTCTGTTCTTCGTTCCAAGGTGCGCTGCTAATCAGCCCAGCACTTTGACGACAATGTTGATGAGCCGCTTCACAAAGCCCGTGTAAGGCGGAAACAGCATGTGTGTGATCGAGTGCTTGTCATGCAAAATTGACTTTTCATGCGAGAACGCTCTAAAGCCGTAAACACCGTGAGCAGCACCGATGCCCGAATTATTCACGCCACCGAATGGCAAGTTGGGATGCAGGAAATGCACAACGGTCAGATTAACCCCCACCGCTCCGGAGCTGGTGCGAGCAATGACCTCGTCAACGAGGGTTTTGCCTTTGTCGAAAATATAAAGCGCCAAAGGCTTGGGATTCGCGT
>JAPKCR010000592.1 GCA_026421135.1 Sulfitobacter sp.
GATGGGTTGAGTGTCGCGTTCGGCGCAGGCATGAATCCTTCCTCGGTTCCAGATCAGGGAATTTACAGGAAGTGTCCCGAGAGTCCGTACATTACTACAAGCAAATTTGGTTGGTTTTCTGTAAAGGTGCTTATGTTCAAAAAATCGGAGATAAAGACACTGAGACCGTCAGGGCATTGTTCCAGTCGCCTTTGGATCCTGAATCGTTTCGAGATAGTTTGCTAATGCAATTATCGTAACCGGCGTTGGTGTTTTCACGCCATTCCCGGCATCGTATGGGACCAATTTACCTTCCGCCAAATCTCCGAAAACCGGCATCTTCTCTCGCGGCAAATTTCGGCGATGGTATCCGTCGATTATAGACATCACCTCGACCATGGGCCAAAGGCCGTCGCGCCGCGCCGCAATTTTTGTGAGGTCGGTAGGTGCCACTTCAAGCTCCGCAGCCAATGGCCCATCACCACGACCAGTGACACCATGACAAGATGCACAGGAGTTGATGAAAACTGTACGTCCTGAAGCGGGGCTGTCCGGAGTACAGCCCATTTCTACCAAGAGTAATATCAATAAAATTCGCTTCACAATAAAGCTCCCAAACCACATCTTGTGAAGCAGGGTATTGTGCCGGCAGAGTACCGCATTGATCTCCGTCAATAGAGAGTCGGTCAATATTTTACCGGTTTCTTAGGTCTCGTGGACACTTGCCGCGTGCGATTTGCGCTGTCTTGCTTCAAAATCAATTGGTAATTTTGTCGTTTGGACAGTGCAGAAAATAGCGCGTTTGCTGATGAAGTGACATATGCGATTGGCGGATTGAGAGGCCGCGCGACGCTTCACACGCGTGCAACTCCGATCATATAGTTCTCACAATAGGCTTTGGCGCACTTTGGGCACGTAGTATAGAAGAAGTAGACCTCCTTGGCGGTCTTTCCCCCAGATTTCGCCGCGATGCGCATGTCGTGGTCAAAATCCTTGGCTCTTCGGTATGGTCCTTCGAACACACGTGTAATGTAGTCGCCCGACAGCTCGGTCATTTCCTCTCCCGGAACGTCCTTGAGCACGGCAAAGAAGTGTTCGCTTTGCCAAGGTGAAGTGTCATGGCTGAGCACGATTTCGGTGGCTGGGTCTGCGGCATCCGCCTCTTCAATATGTTTCTGCACGCGGGTGAAAACGCTGCCCATGTTCAACGGCACATGCATCGCGCTGCGCGTGGTGGCGCGGACGAATTTCTTGTTCTCGAAATGGATTTTCTGATTGTCCCAGCCTTCAGGGTTAAAGCGGGGACAGCATCCCGTGGAATTTTCGCTTACATCGTAATTGGGAAATGAATTGGTCTGCATCACAGTCTCCTTCTCGCGATCGGATTATTGGACAAGGGCAGGTTATTCCCAGCTCAGTCCGGTTAATTGACATCAGTCAATAAGACAGGTGCCCAAATGCGGCACCATGGTCTTGCATACGCTGAAATCGACAAAGGAAGGGGGGCTGCAATGGGACTGGTGGATGGGCTGACTGTAGTTGTTACCGGTGCCGGAGCCGGCATCGGCCGCGCGACGGCGCTGTGTTTCGCCGCGGAAGGTGCGCAGGTGGTTGTCTCGGACATCAACAGCAAAGGCGGAGCTGAAACTGTTGCATTGATCGAAAAGGCAGGCGGAGCCGCAATGCTGGTTGTCGCTGATGTGTCTAAGCATGACGACGTTGCCGCTTTGATCGATCAGACTGTAGCCACCTATGGGAAAATAGATTGCGCCGTGAACAACGCCGGGATTGAAGGTAAGATCGCGCCCTTTGCCGATCAGCCAAATGAAAATTTTGACGATATAATCTCCATCAACCTCAAAGGGACTTTCATGTGCATGAAGGCCGAGATTGCAGCGATGCTGAAATCCGGTAGTGGGAGCATTGTGAACCTGTCGTCAGTAGCTGGCCTGATCGGGTTTCCGGGGCTTTCGCCTTATGTCGCTTCTAAGCATGGTGTCGCTGGCCTGACCAAAAACGCGGCCCTAGAATATGGCAAAGTCGGCATTCGGGTGAATGCGGTTTGCCCTGGCGGGATCGACACCCGCATGTTGGATTCACTTGCTGAACAGGCCACAGGCGGCACACAAACCACCACACAGATGATGGGCCCGCTGCATCCTGTTGGCCGGATCGGCACGCCCCAAGAGGTGGCCGAGCTGATAGTCTGGCTCAGCTCCCCGCGCGCCTCATTTGTTACAGGTGCGGTTATTCCAGTAGATGGCGGCTTTGTCGCACAATGAGCAAGGACTTCGCAAAAAAAGCAGTCATTCGCAAAACCGCTGAAGCGCGTGAAGCTGCCAACATGCAGGACTACCAACAAATCTTTGACAGTTTTTCATGGCGTGAAGCAGAGACATTGCTGGACGGTCTGCCAGACGGTCATCTGAATATCGCGCACGAGGCTATTGATCGACATGTTAAGGATGGGCACGGTGATCAGATTGCGATGCGCTGGATCGCCAAATCGGGAGACCGGACAGATTTTACCTATGGCGAATTGTCTCGGCTGACAGCCGAGACA
>JAPKCR010000593.1 GCA_026421135.1 Sulfitobacter sp.
ACTTCTCACACACCCACCACGGCATCGGGCCTGGCAAGTAGCCGATCATGGGGGTCTGCTTGTCGACCGAATCCGGGAACACAGTCATCTTGTATCCGCCATACAAGAACCCTGTTTCAGTATTTGCGGCCAATAACGCGGCAGGGCCATGACAAAGAGCCAATGTGAATAGATCCTGTTCATGCGCCCAGTGCAGTACTTTTCCGACGTCCTCATTGTCGGGCAGCCCGAGCATCGCACCATGGCCTCCGGGGATGTAGACAGCGGCATAAGGTGCCTCATCATTCATCTTGTGTGCAACAAAATCCCCAAGGCTGCCAGGGTTCGCAAAGGCATCTGCATGATCGCGATAAAGACCTTTCACATCTGCATCATCCGCAGGCATCGCCCATTCCTCGATTGCGACAGGCGCGCCGGTTGGCGTCACAATATCAATTTCAAAACCAGCGTTCATGAGGTGAAGCATAGGCAGGCCCATCTCGACGGGATGGTTGCCCGTAGAGAATTTTTTGCCGTTAGCCATCGTCATGTTGCGTTCTTCGGTGCAGATCATCAGCACGCGATTTTTGGGGCCCACGTAAGGTTTGGCATAAGCCCCACCATCGTAATCCGTGGTGGTCGATGTGCCCAGTTTGATTGCCAAGGGGGACGGGCTGAACGCACCATTGGTTGTGGGTATCGGTGTCGCGCGGAAAAGCTTGCGTAGAATGCTCATATCAGTTGACCTCAGTGACGATGGTATCGCGAGACTTGCGTACTTTGCCCATTGGCAGCAACCAATCACTGCCCGCGTCGCGGTAGCCCAAAGGCAGCAAAACAACCGACCGCAAACCGCGCGTTTTCAGGCCAAGGATTTTGTCCACAGCATCGGGATCAAAACCTTCCATCGGCGTACTGTCGACCTCTTGCTCGGCAGCGGCCACCAGCGCAATCCCGAGCGCAATATAGGCTTGGCGCGCGGCATGGGCATAATTGACCTCTGCTTCACGAGGTAGGTAATTGGACTTCAAATTATCGTAGTAGGCGTGCAGCATCGGTAGGTCGCCACGTGCGGAAACATTCAGATCGACGACATTGTCGATCCGTTCGGCCGTGTAATTATCCCAAGCAGCAAAGACCAATAGATGCGATCCATCGGTGATTTGTGCCTGCCCACCAGCAGCCTCAGTGATCTTGCTGCGAATGTCAGGATTGGTCACAACAAACAACTCGAACGGTTGCGTACCACTGGATGTTGGGGCCATGCGGATCGCTTCGACAATAGCATCGACCTTGTCTTGTGGAACTGCTTTGGATGGGTCCATCTTCTTGGTGGCGTAGCGCCAGTTCAAAAGGTCGTTAAGTGGTTTCACAGTCATATGCCTCATCCTATTGTCAGGTCCATATCGGGACAGTATACATTTGTAACCGACTATCTAATGGGTACTAAATCGCGCTGCAAGAAGGCACATTTCTGAACCTCGGTCACAAAAAGGGAACCGCCATGTTGGACGACAAACAATGCCCCGATTGCAAACGCATCAACGAAGTGCTGTCGCGTGTTGGTGACCGGTGGAGCGTGCTTGTTGTGATCTCTTTGGCTGAATACGGAACGCTGCGGTTCAATGAGCTCAAGCGCAATCTTGGTATTTCGCAACGGATGCTTAGCCTGACCCTGAAAGAGTTGGAACGCGACGGCCTTGTGAACCGAACCTATCATCCAACGATCCCTCCGAAAGTTGAATACAATCTAACTGATATGGGTCAGTCATTCCGGGAGCCTGTCAGCGCCTTGGGCTATTGGGCACTGGAAAATCTCGCCCTGATTGATGCTGCGCGGCACGAATATGACGAGAAAGCGACGACCTGACCACGTCACTTAATACAAGTCCGGTCAACGCACCACAGCGGCCCTTCTCATATAACGCATAGACGGCAGAAAAGTCCGCAAAGCTAAGGTTCAGGCTGAGACGCAAGCGGTTTTGGATAGAGATTGAAGCGCGCGTGCTCCGCCCTTAGTCGTCAGGGCGGTCCAGTTCAAACACATTCTCAACAACCGCATAGTCGCGGTAGCCTAGGCGTGAGAGCGGTTGGAATGTGGAGACGTCAAAGCGACCATTCACGATGGTATTGTCGCGCATATGCACACCGATGACTTCGCCAAAAACCACATAGTTGCTTTCGCCCTCGATCTTCACGATCTGGGTCATTTTACACTCAAGGGATGCTGGCACGCCGTCGACCCGCGCGCAGTTGATGGTTTCGCAGTCCAGTGCAGTAAGGCCTGCACGCGCAAATTCGTCCTCATCTTTGCCCAAGGGTGCAGATGTCGCGTTCATTTCGTTGCGCATTGCGGCTTCGACGATGTTGACGCAGAACACACCGGTTTCGCGGATGTTGGCAACGCTGTCTTTGGTGTTGTCTTGGTCGTCCTTGGCGCTTGTGGATGCGAACATCACTTGGGGTGGAACGTACGACACAGCATTGAAAAACGAATATGGGGCCAGATTGTTGCGGCCTTCACCGTCACGTGTTGAAATCCAACCAATGGGCC
>JAPKCR010000594.1 GCA_026421135.1 Sulfitobacter sp.
AGGGCACGAGGCTGACGAATACAAGGGTGCGGGTGAATTCTTAAGCTTCTTGTCATCATCTGACGTCCAAGCCCAATGGCATCAGGACACAGGTTACTTGCCAATCACTGCCGAGGCGAGTGCCGCGACCAAAGCGTCAGGTTTCTATGAGGCGAACGTCGGCACAGAAGTTGCCGTTATCCAGATGACGGCCAATGCGCCAACGGCGAATTCCAACGGCTTGCGTCTTGGGTCCTTCGATCAAATTCGTGGAATCATCGACGAAGAGCTAGAGGCAATCTGGGCTGGTGACAAATCAGCACAGGAAGCAATGGATAGCGTTGTTGCACGTGGCAACCCACTTCTGCGTCGCTTCGAGCAAGCGAACAAGTAAATAAGCGAGTTAACGAGTTCATGAGTTAACACTTCGTATATCGGGCGGAACCCTTCATCCGTCCGGTATACTTCCAACGAGGCAGGATATCATGGAAAAACGCGTCACATTTAAAGGCTGGCTTTTACCGCTTTGCCTTATTGCGCCTCAGGTTATCGTATCAGCGATTTTCTTCTTTTACCCCGCGGCACAAGCTGTTTGGCAATCGCTATTTATCCCCGACCCATTTGGGTTATCGATGCAATGGGTGGGTTTGGGTAATTTTGAATACCTCTTGTCTGACCCGTATTATCGCGCTTCGTTTTTAACGACCGGAATATTTTCGATCCTTGTCACGCTTGTGTCGATGATCCCCGCACTTTTCCTTGCTGTGGTCGCAGACCGTTTGATCAAAGGAGCCGGTGCCTATCGCACCATGTTAATTTGGCCTTACGCCGTCGCCCCCGCAATCGCTGGCGTCTTATGGCTGTTCATGTTCAACACCCGCGTCGGTGTTGTGTCATGGTACCTCGGCAACCTTGGCTACGACTGGAACCACGTGTTGAATGGCAACGAGGCGATGGGCCTTGTGGTTGTCAGTTCATCTTGGGGCCGGATCAGCTATAATTTCTTATTTTTCTTCGCAGCTCTGCAGTCTGTTCCTAAATCCGTTATCGAAGCTGCTGCAATCGACGGCGCACGTTTCTGGAAACGGTTCTGGACCATCGTATTGCCGCTGCTTTCCCCAACCACGTTCTTCTTGTTGGTAGTGAATATCGTCTATGCCTTCTTTGAGACATTTGGTGTGATCCACACGATCACTGCTGGTGGTCCACAGCAGTCCACGACAATCCTTGTCTACAAGGTGTTTTCGGATGGTTTTGTTGGACAAGATTTGGGCTCTTCGGCCGCACAATCTGTCATTCTTCTGGTGGTCGTCGGCGCACTCACCATCTTCCAGTTCAAATTTGTAGAGCGGAGGGTGCACTATTGACCCATTCAGCAGCAAAACGACGCAAAGAGCCGGCACCAGGCATGGTCGAAAAACGCGGGCTAGGCCTTTGGTTTACCCATGCTATTATGATCTTTGGCGTCTTGATCGTGTTCTTCCCGATCTGGCTTGCCTTTGTGGCGTCAACCATAACCCAGCCGGAAATTGTCAGCCCGCCTATGCCACTTTGGCCTGGTGACCAATTTTTCACTAACTACAAGAAAGCACTGTTTTCAGGTGTCAACGTGCCTGTGGCAACGATGCTGTTCAATAGCCTTGTGATGGCCATCGGGATTGCATTTGGTAAGATCGTCATTTCTTTGCTATCGGCCTTCGCGATTGTCTACTTTAAGTTTCCGGGTAAGATGATCTTCTTTTGGCTAATATTCCTCACCCTGATGCTGCCCGTAGAAGTGCGTATTGTTCCGACATATCAAGTCGTTGCAGGCTTCGGCATGCTGAATAGTTATGGTGGCCTTATTCTGCCGCTGATCGCATCAGCCACTGCGACGTTCTTGTTCCGTCAGTTTTTCATGACAGTTCCCGATGAATTGGCAGAAGCCGCACGGGTCGATGGCGCACGCCCAATGCTCTTCTTCTGGGATATCCTGTTTCCAATGAGCCGCACCAACATTGCAGCCCTGTTTGTGATCTTGTTCATATACGGCTGGAACCAATATCTATGGCCGTTGCTCATCACCACAGATCCTGAGATGAACACCATCGTTATGGGCATCAAACAGATGTTCCCATCCGGCGATGATGTTGCCGACTGGCCTGTGATTATGGCCACTTCAATTCTGGCAATGATCCCACCGGTCATCGTCGTGGTCTCAATGCAAAAACTCTTTATCCGTGGTCTCGTGGACAGCGAAAAATAGGAACGACATGGCAACTGTAGAACTCAATAACGTCAAAAAACGATTTGGCCTGGTCGAAGTTATTCATGGTGTCAGCACCAAGATTGTGGACGGTGAATTCATAGTTATCGTCGGCCCGTCAGGGTGTGGAAAATCAACACTGCTGCGCATGGTCGCGGGCCTAGAAAGCGTATCTGAAGGCGAGATTGGGATTGGCGGAAAAACCGTCAATGACCTAGAGCCGATGGACCGTGACATCGCAATGGTGTTCCAAAACTACGCGCTCTACCCGCATATGTCGGTCCGCGAAAACATGGGCTATGGTCTTAA